>JAJFUZ010000181.1 GCA_021372155.1 Parachlamydia sp.
GCGATCTGATAATCTCCCTTTTTCAGCTTATCCATCAATACTTTGCTCTCGTCGCTTTGCAGACGCACAGTGATGCCCAGGCCTTTCGCCCATTGCTGCTGGATTGCCTGGGCGACCTTATGAGGACGATCTCCAGCAAGATAGCTGAGAGTGATTTCGGGAAGGTCGTCTTTGGACATTTTCAA
The DNA here is from genome assembly GCA_021372155.1 of Parachlamydia sp. Taxonomy (GTDB): domain Bacteria; phylum Chlamydiota; class Chlamydiia; order Chlamydiales; family Parachlamydiaceae; genus JAJFUZ01. Next base: position 186 of record JAJFUZ010000181.1, read on the forward strand.
CTCTTCCAGGCTCTTTTGGAATGCCTCCCAGGCCTTTGGAGAGTCGTGATCTTCAAAAAAGGCTTTCTTTGGTAATCCAAAAGCTGGTGGAATGATGGCCATTGCAGGTTGTTGATTGCCCTGCGTGATATGCTCCACTAAGGCCTTGCGGTCAAGAGCGAGGGCAAAAGCGCGCCGCATTTCGATATTTTGAAAAGGCGATTTCGCAGTATTGAAGCGGCACCAGTGGGTTCCTGCAGCCTGAAGCACATGGAGCTGATGACGATGCTTCAGTGTAGCGATGGCATCCTGCGGCAGGGTTCCCATAGGGGAGCCGGCCCAAGACAGTTCCCGGTTTTCAAAAAGTGTCAAGGCTGTATGTTCATCCAGGATACTGACAATGATCATTTGAAGATGCACTTCGGAAGAATCCCAGAAGTGAGGATTTTTGATGAATGTCAGGGCATCGTGGTGAGCCCACTGCTGCAATTGGTAAGGCCCGTTTCCAATGGGCGCATCGCTTGAGGACTTAGGATGGACAGGGTAAAAGAAGTGAGTGCTGACAAGTTCCAGAAAATAGGGGGTAGGCGACTCCAGTTCCACAACCAGGGTGTCATCATCTAGCGCCTGAATGCCGACTTCACTTAATGATATTCGTCCCTGCTTAGCTGCCTGAGCCCCTTTGATGACAAAAAACTGATAGGCATTAGGTGCTGGAAATTTAGGGTCCAGCAGGCTTTTCCATGTTTCAGCAAAATGGCTGGCTGTCAGCGGATCGTCATTGGACCACGTTGATTTGCGCAGTTTAAAGGTATAGGTTTTATGGTCATCCGATAGGGATACATGTTGAGCCACTCCTGGAATGATTTTGCCGTCGTAATCCGCCCGCATCAACCCTTCATAGAGCATATGCAAAAGTGTGGCTGCAGGCACGTCGCGCGCCAGGCGTGGATCGAGAGAAGAGGGTTCGTCAGTGATGGGGAGGCGCACGATCTGGCGAGACTTTTCCAGCTGTTCGATGGAGTTGTTAGATTCGGGACTGCATCCGCTGGCAAGTAATAAGATAAGCAGAAAGTAGAACATGCAATAACGATATCGTGAGGTACTCTAATTCTTCAAGAGAAAGGTGGGGGATGGCGAACATATACCTATTCCCGCGCAGCGGGAATAATTGCCCTTGCAGCTTTTCAAGCATTCGAGTATACCTCGGCATAAGAGGTACTGTTATGACACGGATCATTTCATTATTAGTTATTCTTGGATTACTCTTGGCAGGATTCTGGTTTTTTTATCCCACAAACTCATCCACAATGACTGCTGTGTCTCAAACTGAAGAAAAGTGGCATGATTTTACTGCACCTCAGGGAAAATTTCGGGTCAAGTTGCCCGCCCTCCCACATCATGCAACGGAAACAGTCAAAGATAGCGAAACGCATGAGAATCGTCTTTACGACTTTTTCCTCTCTTCCAAAGATGACGGAACGATTTTCGCTGTCAATACGATCACCTTCCCCAAAAAAGACGGGGCCTATGATGAAGCTTTCCTGCGCAATTTCATGCAGCAGATGCTGACGAGCAATCCCCAGAATAAAGTGAAGTCGATGGAGGTGAAACCTTTCCAGAATCACCAGGCTCTTGACTTTATCGTCGAAAATGCTGAGGTCACGATAGACGGAAAAGCTTTCTTTGACGATAATACGCTATACATTTTAAGCACGACCGCAAGGAATGACATTCACAATAGCCAGGAATTCGAGAATTTCACCAGTTCTTTTGAGTTGGCTCCTAAAGGCAAATCGCCTGCAGAAACTCCTGCAGAAAAGCCTTAAGTGCTATGTGAGACATCCCGGTCCTTACTTTAGGATTGACACATGACTCGCGCCACTGTCTTCGCTGCCATGACAGCAGCCCTTTTGCTGCATTCAGGATTAAGCGCACAGATCAATAATTATTACAACGCCCCTTATCAGTATCAGCTGCCCGGTCATCCCTCGCCGCCTGGCGTGACTCCTTTCGTGGGTGGGACGACACAGCCTGTCACTTACCCATACAATACTGCAAGCTCTGCGGTACAACCCGCCGGTTATCCATACAATGCAACAAGCTATGGGGCGCAGCCTTATACGACCACGTCAACCTATGCAACTCCGGGCACTGCGGCTCCCGTCTATCCTCAGGCCTATTCAGCTCCGGGAACCGTCACCACGACGACCGCCTATCCTCAGTCCTATACTGTTCCGGGCACTGCCACGACGACTACGACCGCCTATCCGCAGACCTATACTGCTCCGACCTACGGGACCTCTGCCTACTCGGCAACGAATGCCAACTATTATCCTTACAGCAATTTAAATTATACCGCCACGACAGGCAACGTCTCGACCGCCTTTGCAACGCCCATCACTGCCACCAGCCAGCTCTATCCTCAGCCAGCCCAGCCAGCAGTGCCCTATCAGCCAACGGCCGCCTATGCACCCCTTGCAGTTCCAGTTCCTGCATATGCAGAGGTGGCACCACCTGATTTCTGGTCGCCAGGTCTTGCGACGATCAAGAACGGCAAATGGGTCGTCACCGATTTTCTCTATAACCTGTCTCCCAACATTGGCGTCAAAGTCCAGGTGGTCAGACCTCCCAACCGGTATCTGCCCCTCAGCGACAAATTGATCGAAGGCAAACTTATCACACAGTTTCAAGATGCCTTGCTGAATCCAAACGCCCTGATAATACCCTGTCAACCACCTCTTCCTGTCTACAATGTCACGATAATGGCTTATCCATGTGGAAATCGTTGCGTGGGCGTTGTGACGGCACAGCTATATGAAACTGCACGTCCTGACCGTATTGAGGCAGATCTTGCGGGTGTATGGCAGGTTGTGACCTGGGAGCGTCAGGAGCTTGTAGTCAGCGCCTGCGAAGACTTTTCTCAGCAAATCGAAATGACAATTACAGGGATGACTCAGGCGTTTATCGACCTCTACAACCGCTTCAACCCGATTCCGACAAGGCCGTGTTTTCCGCAATAATGATGGCCGCCTCTTGATCGGAGAGCCAAATACCCTTTTCCACAAGGGTGCGGATCTGCAGGTCGGCCACCGCATGGTCGACCTCTTTCAAATGCCGGTCTGAAGCCGTATAATGCCAGCATTGAAGGTCGATCTCCAATGCGGAAAGACTTGATTCCACCGATTCCACATTTGAAAGCCGGTCATCGAGAAAAATGAGGCGGCGCGGTTTCCAATCGATTTTTTTGAGAAAGGCGGAAAGAACCTCTCCCTTGGGAAACCTGCCGGAGAGAATCACTCCCTGACGAAATGCTGGGGCGCCTCTTCCCTGATGATATTCTTCCAGAGCAAAAGCTGAGATGTTGGGAAAGGCTGGGCTTAAGTCGATGTCTTTTTGCTTAAGCTCATGGAGCCGCAGCGCGACGGTATCTTCAATGACGCCAAGACTGCCGACAGGAGCTGCGGTTAGAACAATGACCTTGATCCCCTTATTCTGCATCATTTTGATCAATTGGCCAACATGAGGCTCTACCAGCGTTGTTTTGGCCATCGTCCAAACATAGCTGTGCAGGAGCACTTGCTGCTCATGCGGTAAGTGGCCCAGGTAGCGGGAGTGAAGGCTGTTGCGCACGGCTTCGACTTTTAAATGCAGAATGGCGTCTATAGAGACAATCAGGACGTCGTCCATGTCAAATACGACCAGATCACTCTCGCCAAGCGATTCAATCTGCTGTTCGAGAAAGGTAAGTGAATCGGATTTTGCGATGACGCAAAAGCCCGATTGAAAGGGGGTCATCAAAAGAGACAGGCCTGCTAAAAATCTTTTCATGACTCTATTATATAACTTATGGCATTAATTTCACTTTTCTCTTTTCCGATTTCGCTTTACATTGACTTTCGATGAGCGAAGAACCGCAATTTACCAACCGGCTTGCCAGGGCAAAATCGCCCTATCTTTTGCAGCATGCGCATAACCCCGTGGACTGGTATCCTTGGGGAGAAGAGGCTTTTGCTGCGTCAAGAGAGCAGAATAAGCCCATTTTCCTGTCCATTGGTTATGCTACCTGCCACTGGTGCCATGTGATGGAGAGAGAATCATTTGAAGATGTCGATATCGCAAAACTTTTAAACAGCACCTTCATCAATATTAAAGTGGACCGCGAAGAGCTGCCGGAAGTCGATTCTCTGTATATGGAGTTTGCTCAGAGCATGATGTCTGGAGCGGCTGGATGGCCGCTCAATGTGATCCTGACCCCCGATCTCAAACCCTTTTTTGCCACCACCTATCTGCCCCCTCATAGCAATCAGCAGATGATGGGCTTGGCAGATCTGGTCGAGCGCATTCAAGAGGTCTGGGGAGGTGAGGAGCATGAAAGAGTAGTCGAGCAGGCATCCAAAATTGTCCAGGTTTTTGCGGAAGGGATTCAGACAACCGGTGAGGAGCTGCCCGATCGGGAACTGGTGGAAGATACAGCCGAACTGCTGTTCCGGATGTCCGATCCCATCCATGGCGGGATGAAAGGAGCTCCCAAGTTTCCGATTGGCTATCAGTCAAATTTTCTTTTGCATGAATATACGACAGAAAGCGAAGGGAGGGCCCTTTTCGTAGTTGAAAGAACCCTGGATATGATGCAGCGCGGGGGGATCTACGATCACTTGGGTGGAGGTTTTTCCCGTTACAGCGTCGATGAAAATTGGCTCGTGCCTCACTTTGAGAAAATGCTTTATGATAATGCGCTCCTCATCTTCAGTTATCTGGAAACCTGGCAGATTACAAAAAAGCCGCTGTTCCGATCAGTTTGCGAAGAGACTTTGGGCTATCTCATAAGGGATATGCGTCATCCGCTGGGCGGATTCTATTCTGCAGAGGATGCCGATTCCGAAGGACATGAAGGCTATTTCTATACCTGGCGCCTGGATGAGATCAAAAATATTCTGGGAAATGAGGAAAGCGCCCTTTTCTGTGCCTATTATGGCGTTTCGTCCGAGGGAAATTTTCACGGACGCAATATCCTCCATATCACTCAAAGGCTGGAAGAGTTTGCCCAGGCGCGAGGTCTCGATCCCGGCGAGCTGTCGGACAAGCTGAATCTGCAGAGAAAACTCCTTTGGAAAGTGCGTGAACAGAGGCCACATCCCTTTAAAGATGACAAGATTCTCTGCTCCTGGAATGGGCTCCTGCTATTTTCGATGGCTCAGACGGCGCGCGCTTTCGGAGATAGTGCCATTTATGAAAAGGCTATCGAAACGGCCCGCTTTATCAAAAAGCATATGTGGCAGGATAACTCTCTATTGCGCTGCTGGCGTGAAGGAGCGCCATTCAATGAAGCGGGACTGGAAGATTACGCGTTTATGATCCATGGCCTGCTTGCCCTTTTTGAAACTGATGGGGGCAGCGAATGGCTCGAATGGGCGATCGAGATGGTTGAAATTTTAAGAGAAAGATTTAAAGCGGAGAATGGGGCTTTCTATCAGACCGATGGGCGAGATCCCAATCTCATTCTACGCAAAGTGCAATTTTCCGATGGAGCAGAACCTTCCGGCAATGCGGTCCATTGCGAAAATTTGCTGCGCCTTTATGCATTGACTTTGGACCCTCAATACCTCATAGATGCTGAAGATGTCCTGCGTACAGCTCACAAATTTATTGATAACTATGCTCCTGGCTATTGCTATCATGTGATGAATCTTGCCCGTTATTATGATAAGCAGGCAAGAACCTTTGTCGTTGCCTTAAATGAACAGGAGACGCATCTTGAAGCCTTAAGACAGCTCCTCTATACGACGTTCATTCCCCATCGCAGCGTTATCTGGAGACGTGAAAATGACTCGGTTCTGCTGGAGGAAATTCCATTCATGAAAGAGCAGAAACCGATCGAGGGGAAAACAACTCTTTATATCTGTCAGAAAGGGGTCTGTCAGAAACCCCTCACCGATCTTGCAGAAATGACCTCGGCTTTGAGCATTTTTTGAACTCATCGTCGGAGAGAAGCTTTCCTCAGCTAAATGATTTTCTCGGAAGGGGAGTTTCCAACCCTCCCTGCGAAAATCATTACGCCGAGGTTTGCTTCTCTCTCGCCGCTTCGTCCAAAAAACATTCAAAACCGAGGTGACCTCGGCTTTGAGCATTTTTTGAACTTAAGCCTTGCAACTAGCTCTTTAAGTAAAAAACAGGATGCTGTAAGATAGATTATTATGAAAAGAAACATGGCCCTGCAAAAGAAACTCCAGGAAATTCTATCACAAAAGAGCTTTGAGGAGCTGGAGTATTATAAAAAGAACAAATCCTGGAAGACTTGGTCTGAGGATGATCGCAATCTGCTGGCTTCACTCTTTGTCATGCAGGGGGACAAGCAGCTCGAACAGGGCGATAATAATGGATTTGAAAGCTTCGATCTCGCTGCTAAAGTGGCACCTGAAAACCCAGAAATCTTCTTTCGCATCGCGACAGCCCTCTTACGCCACAAGGATACCCCTGTCTGCCTTCAGTCTGCCTTGGATGCCCTCAACCAGTGCCTGGCTCTCAAAGAAGATTTTTTTGATGCCCTGATCACTCAAGGCATTGTCTATAATTGTTTAGGATTGTTCAATGAAGAGGCGCAGTTCTTTGTTGAAGCCCAGCAGGTTTTCGAACAGGCGCTCGAGAAGGGCCATGATGCATGCGACGAGACTTTAGCAGAGCTTTACTGGAATTGGGGCATGAGCTCTTTCTGGCAGGGGCGGCTGTCGGGAGAGGCAGTTGATTACTATGCCGCTATCGACAAATTTCGCATCGCAGCCAGCAAGGGGCTCCAAGATAAGGGCTTCTGGCGCGGTTATGGCGATGCCATGGCTGAACTGGGCCTTCTATTGGGTCAGCATGATTATTTCCTTGAAGCCGTCGAGCTCTACCGCAACTCTGTCAGACAAGCTTTCGATTACTTTGAAGGCTGGCTGCATCTAGGCTGTGCTTTCCAGCATCTGTTTGAGCGTACTAAATCGGAAGAATTTTACCGCCAGGCCAATGAATGCTTCAGAATGGCTTCAGAGATCGAACAAGATAAAGCGATTCTGTGGATGAAATGGGCGCAGCTGGTGGCGATGGCAGGCAAGATGCACCGCAACCTTGATCTTCTGCAGGCCTCTTTAGAGAAGTTTGAAA
>JAJFUZ010000222.1 GCA_021372155.1 Parachlamydia sp.
CGTATTAAAAAATGAAGAAGACGTAGGAATTTTGGTCAAAATTCATGTCACTCAAGTCCAACAAATGGAAAACGGGGTCCTTTATAGCGGGATTTCCAAACTTGCAGAGGTTTATTGGAATCTTCGACGCTCTCCTGCCCCAGCTTTAGTCAGTCCTAATGACATTGCATGGGTATCTTTTGATGTGGATGCAGCTAGTGAAGAAACCGAGGATGAAATCGAAGAGATTGAGGAGCTAGAAGGCGTCTATGCAGACCAAAACAATAGCGATGAAGATGAATATATTGAAGAAGATGTGGGCCATTAATTACCTACACTTAAAAAGCAGGAGAAAATAATTCTCCTGCTAATCTTCTAAGACCAATTTTGAAAAGGAAATCTTTTTTAGCTTGTCGCCAATTCTTTGTCTTAGCTTTTTTTCTAAAGCTGTCCGTTGCTCGGCCAGTGATTTAACACTTGGCTTGCCAGATATTTCGATTTTATCAGTGATCTTTCTAATCTCACTTTCTGGCATAGTAAAAAACGGTAGCAAAAATTCGTAAACCGCAGTTTCTACAACAGTCATCACAATTTGATTCATGATTACTTTTTTATTTTCTTCATCAGCCTCACTTCGGCTCATGTTTTCCGAAGATCCTCGCCATTGAAGATCACTCATTTCTGTCGCATTTATTTTTCCAGACGCGCTAGTATCCGCAGATGTTTTAATTTGCATGATACCGTTCATGTATAAATAAACCAGCGTGGAAACCGCGCCTTTGATGCGCTCACTGATTTCTTGTTTTTTATATCGAGTGCCGCTTTTTGTTCTTCCCTTATAGTTATAGGCTACTTTGCCAGCAAATCCGTTTTCTCCAAATACTTCGGGCCATGTATTTTCATCCCGAGGATTTCTTTCGAAAGGATTACGTCCGATTGTCATGGTTCCAACAGACTCACGAAGGGACCTTTGATAAGCCCTTTGCCAAGCCTCAGAATTTCGATCAAAACCATTTAACTTGGCTTCTCGATTTGCGTAGTCGATGGCTTGATCTACTGTGAGTCTATCGACTTTGACTTTCATATCTTAGCCTTAATCTTCTCAATATCTGGAATTTCAATTGTTGGCAGTGTTACGGGAAGGCTTTGCTTTAGTTTTTCTAAAGAGGCCCTTTCCTCTTCAGTGAGGCTTTCATAAACCTCATCTTTCATTTCTTTAAAAAGTTTTAACTGTTTATAAACAGCATATGCGCCAACGACCAATGTAGCAAATTCCCATGAGCGTCTGATAAGTTTAAACATGACGAAGCATCCTATCTAATACTGCCGTTCCAAGCTCTCTAACGTGTGGCCGATATTCTGCCGGAAAAAGTTGAGCCCCGAGATTGGCAATTTTCTCAGTATTAATTTGGCCGTTAAGTTGATCGCCGCGAACTTTATTTAAATGATAAAGGTAATATCCGGCAGCGGCTACAGCGACAAATTTAAGTAGTGTAAGCTTTTGATTATCAGACATAGATTTTAAACCATATACCAAACGCCTGCATGATAGGAAATGCTAACCGGGAAATTAACACTATTCAGCGGGGCAGGGACGATGGCGTCTAGCACATCTCCAGGAGCTAATTGCAAGAACCAGTTATCCGTATTAGACGCAGCATCCATGAAGCGAAATTCAAGGCCTTCTTCTCCGGGCGGTAGCGCAATGAATTGATTAAATCCGTTATTACCATTCAAGATTATTTTATAGTCATTGATCGCGTTGACTGAACCTGTACTGGTTACAACTCGAATAGCTTTTCTAACTTGAGCACCGAGGGTCTCAAACTTCCCGAATCTGGAGATGCTCATGGCGCTAATACCTGGGGTGCTTGATGCCCAAGTCATAGTGCTTATGCCGTAGCGCCAAACTTCTGCCCCGCCATAAATGGCAATAATATCTTGAGCATTTATGCTTCCAAACAAGTCACCAGGACTAACAATGTTGCCTGTTAAGAGCCAGCCGCTTCCGCCACCACCTGAGATTGTGATGAGAGATTGAGCCGGTCCGTCAACGGTTACGCTTGCTCCTGAAAACCTTAAAGCAAGGTTTACAGGTAATACCGTTGTCCCAGATGAATCTTTGGTCGCAATGACCGGAATTCCCGAAATTGATGGCATAACTAGCCTCTGCCTTCGTCAACACCAATTAAGGCTGCGGGTAAAACTGGAACACTTGAGTTCACCGCAGCATAAATATAATCGTTTATTTGATCTAATGAGGCGGTCTGTAATTGGTCGATGCTTTCACCGACTTGGTCTATTGTGACCACGTTCCAGTTAGTTGAAATTCCAAAATCTTGCTTTTGATAAAGAGTGTTGGTGCCTGTGTTATAAAGTATCTGATTAGGAACGCCATCAGTAGCCACAGCACTTGGATTGATTGTGGTCTGTGTGGCGTAAACGTACCAGATAGCATTTGTGAGGCTTAAGTTTTTCAGCA
>JAJFUZ010000195.1 GCA_021372155.1 Parachlamydia sp.
TCCTTCGATGATACATGTTGTATTATACATATTGTATAATACATGAAGTTTTTTGATGTTGTCAATAGCTCAATGGTGGTAAATTTTTAGATCTGAGCCGCTTTGAATAGCCTTTCAGCGATAGTTTGCCAAAGACCACCGCCAGGCAGCCGCATGTCAAGCCAGGCATCCTCGATCCCTTCTCGATCGAGGCGGCGCAAGGTATCATATAGGTTTTCTGCTACCTTTTCAGGGGCATCCGATGGGCCGAGGCTGATCAAAGAGCATCCTTGCGGATATTGACGATCTGAAAAGCCTACGACAGCACCCCGCATATCAGCGTGGAATGAGGTAGTTGGCATTAAGCGAGCTGAAGGAGCATAGTGGCGAAATAGCTGTCCGGGACAGACCGGTTTTTCCCCTTTTGTGGCATTGATTACCGCTGGAATATACCCCAGCACCTGTTCGAACGATTCCGGAGCTACCGCCCCGAGGCGAATAATCTCCCAAAGTCCTTGATGCTCCCGCAAGACGGTGGATTCGACGCCTTTTTGTGCGGGACCGCCATCCAGGATAGGCATGCTGAGGCCAAAGTCGGCTTCAATATGCTCAGGCAAGGTGGCGGATGGCCTGCCCGAGAGGTTGGCAGAAGGCATCAGCAACGGCCCTGTGCGCTGGATGAGATCGAGAATCAGAGGATGAGAGGGAATGCGGAAGGCTGCGGTTGGCAGACCGGCGCGCGCTTCAGCTGGTATGGTCGTTTGAAGAATGGGGAGAACAAAGGTCACAGGCCCAGGCCAGAAGGCCGAAGCGAGGGGCTGGAAGCTGTCCGGTACTGTTTCAACAAACTGTCCCAGCTGAGAGATATCGGAGAGATGGACGATCAGGGGATTTTGAGTTGGGCGTCCCTTAAGGCTGAAAATGGCCCGGATGGCTTCAGGATGTTCCAAAGATGCGGCAAGGCCGTAGACTGTCTCAGTGGGAACAGCGACCACTTGACCGGAACGGAGTAGGTCAGCAGCAGTTTCGAGGGAAATTCTCATCTGCAAAGCATCTCGATACAATGCTTGAGAGCAAGAATGAAGCGATCGATCTCTTCTTTGGTATTATAGAGCGCAAAGGAGGCGCGCGCGGTGCCTGTGATTGCAAAATGGTGCATGGCGGGCTGGGCGCAGTGGTGGCCGGTGCGCACCGCGACGCCCTGCAGGTCGAGAAGCGTTCCAAGATCAAGCTGATGGGTGCCTTCGACCACAAAGCTGATGATAGCGCCCTTTTCTTTGGCCGTCCCAATGATGTGCAGGCCTGGAATTTCGTTCATTTTCTCTGTTGCATAAGTCAGGAGATCGTGTTCCCAAGCCTGGATGGCCTCCATTCCGATGGAGGAGACATAGTCGATCGCCGTCCCGAGCGCAATCGCCTCGGCAAACATCGGGGTACCGGCTTCGAACTTTAGTGGCAAGGCGTTGTAAGTTGTCTTGGAAAACGTGACTGTATCGATCATATCGCCGCCGCCCTGATAGGGAGGCATGGCTTCGAGAAGAGCCTCTTTTCCATAGAGGATGCCAATCCCGGTTGGGCCATAGATTTTATGGCCGGAAAAGACGAGGAAATCGGCGTCGAGATCCTGGACATTCAGGGGCATGTGGGGAGCGCTTTGCGCAGCGTCGACCAAGACCCTGGCGCCTGCCTGGTGGGCTATGGCGATGATCTCTTTGATGGGATTGAGTGTCCCCAAAGCATTGGAGACATGGTTGACGGCGACAATTTTTGTTTTATCATTGAGCAGCTTGCGATAGGCCTCAAGGTCGAGCTCCCCCCGCTCATTGGCTGGGATAATGCGCAGGATAGCGCCCCGATCTTCGCAGAGGATCTGCCAGGGGACAATATTGGAGTGGTGCTCGATTTCCGAAATCACCACTTCGTCGCCAGGCTTGACGAAGGCTTTGCCAAAGGAATAGGCCACCATGTTGATCGATTCAGTCGTGCCGCGTGTAAAAATGACCTCATGGGACTGTTCGGCATGGATGAAGGCCTGGATCTTCTGGCGCGCCTCCTGGTAGTCGTGAGTCGACCGCACAGACAATTCATAGACCGCACGATGGACGGTGCCATAATGGTCGCGGTAGCAGCTGGTCAGCTTATCGATGACGCATTGCGGTTTCTGGGAAGTTGCAGCTGAGTCGAAATAGATCAGTGGCTTGCCGTGCATCGTGCTTTTCAGCATCGGAAAATCGGCGCGGAATGGGGCAAAATCAACGGCTTTCATTCAATCTCTTCAGATATTTCTCGGAGTCTTTCACTAGGGAAGGAAAGGGGATGGCATCGATGACCTCTTTGCAGAAGCCATAGACTAAGAGGTTCTTCGCGGCTTCACTGGAAAAACCGCGGCTTTTCATATAGAAGAGCTGCTCCTTGTCCAGCTGGCCGAAGGTGGCGCCATGAGAAGCTTTGACATCGTCGGCAAAGATCTCGAGGTTGGGCTTGCTGTCAGCCATGGCGCGGTCGCTGAGGAGAAGGTTGTGGTTAGCCTGGAAGGCCACTGTTTTCTGGGCTGCCTGGCGCACCAGGATCTTGCCTTCAAAACTGGAGTGGCTGAAATCATTCAGGACCCCTTTGTAGAGCTGGCTTGAGCGGCAAAAGGGCGCCTGATGATCCATGATGACGTGTGTGTGCGCCTCGCGTTTTTGAGAGAGCATCCAGATCCCTTTGAGGTCGGCTTCGCAGTTTTCGCCAGTCAGCATGACATGGTAGTCCTGTCGCACCGTGGAGCTTCCCAAAGTAACGCTGAATGTTTTCAGGGTGCTGTTTCTCTTTAAATGGGCCCGCAAAGCTTCCAGATGCCAGATATCTTCCTGCTCTACTAAAGCCATCTGGACGCAACGGACGTGCGCTTCCTCTTCAATGGTGAGATCGATCACCTGATTGAGGACATGGCCTGATCCAGACAGGCTGCAATGCGTATTATAGAGGTCGATCTGGCTCTGACTGCCTACAAAGCAGTGGAGGCGTGGGTGCAGCAGGGCAGGTTCATCCGCTGACGTGACATTCAGGATCTGTACAGGGCTTTCGACAATCGTTTTGGGAGGAACATAGAGGAACGCTCCTCCGCTATGCAGAGCGGCGTTCAGCGCTGCAAAGGGATCGGTCTCTTCTTTCAGGGAGCGCGCCCACTGATTTTGAATGAAGGCCCCAAAGGTGCGGGTAGCCTCTGTCAGAAGTGAAAGGACAACTTTTTTGGGAAGATTCTCCAGCTGCGACAGATGTGGCCGGAACACTCCATTGACAAAGACAACCAGCGAGCCGCGGCATTCGGGATAGATGGCTGTCTCAAAAGCCTCTCTGGCAATTTCCTGTCCTTTTACAGGCATAAGGGAACGGGAATAGAGGTTGCGCAGGCGCGTGTAGCGATAGGCTTCGCTCTTGCGCGAGGGCAGGCCCAGCTCTAAAAAATGATCCCATGCTTTGGCGCGAATCTTGAGTAAAGCAGGCTCTTTTTCCGCCTCCTCATAAAGGCGCGCGAGCATCTCCTGAAAGGTATCCTGTTCCGACCGGGGCTCCGCCATCATTGCGCCGCATCCTCTTTGATCAGCCAGTCATAGCCCTTTTCTTCCAGTGTCAGGGCCAGCTCCGGGCCGCCGGACTGGACGATCCGGCCGTCCAGCATGACGTGCACAAAATGGGGCTTGATATAATCGAGAAGTCTTTGGTAGTGCGTGATCAGGAGCAGGCCCATGCGCTCGTTCATCAGCTGATTGACGCCGCTCGCGACGATGCGCATCGCGTCGATGTCTAGTCCAGAGTCAGTCTCGTCGAGGATCGCAAGCTCGGGTTCTAAGATAGCCATCTGCAGGATTTCGTTGCGCTTCTTCTCGCCGCCAGAAAATCCCTCATTCAGATTGCGCTCTTTAAACTCGGGTCGGATCTCCATCAGGGCCATCTTTGCCTCGAGCAGTTTCTCAAAGTCGCCCTGGGCGATTTCAGGCTCTCCGCGCGCCTTGCGGTTAGAATTCAGGGCTGCTCGCAGGAATTGCACATTGCTGACACCAGCGATTTCGACGGGATATTGGAAGCTCATGAAGAGGCCGGCGTGCGCCCGCTCGGCGGGCTCCATCTCCAGCAGATTCTGGCCTTTGAACCACACTTCGCCGCTCGTCACGTCATAGGCGGGATGGCCCGCAAGCACCTTGGCTAGCGTGGACTTGCCAGCGCCATTGGGTCCCATGATGGCGTGGATTTCGCCTGCGTTGACTTTCAGATTGACCCCTTTGAGGATGGGTTTTCCTTCTGTGCTGGCGCACAGGTTGCGAATATCGATCATCATTTATCCGACAGAATTTTCAAGTTTAAGGGTTAGAAGTTTCTGAGCTTCGGTGGCAAACTCTAAAGGCAGCTCGCGAATCACTTCTTTGCAGAATCCGTTGACAATCATGTTGATGGAATCTTCCATCGAGATGCCGCGGCTCTGGAAGTAAAAGAGCTGCTCTTCATTTAGCTTGGAAGTCGAGGCTTCGTGCTCGACCTGGGCTGTGGGATTGCCCACTTCGATATAGGGAAAGGTATTGGCAGAGCATTTAGCGCCTACCAGCATCGAGTCGCACTGGGTATAGTTTCGAGCCCCTTCCGCTTTCGGACCCACCTTGACGAGGCCCCGGTAGCTGTTGTGCGAAAAGTCGGCGGCGATGCCCTTGGAAATAATCGTCGACTTGGTATTGCGACCCAGATGGATCATTTTTGTCCCCGTGTCGGCCTGCATCCTTCCATTCGTTAAAGCTACGGAATAAAACTCTCCAACTGAGTTATCGCCCTGCAGGATACAGCTAGGATACTTCCAGGTGATCGCCGCTCCTACTTCCACTTGCGTCCAGGAGATTTTGGAATTGACACCCGCGCATCTTCCCCGCTTCGTCACAAAATTGTAGACGCCGCCCTCTCCCGTCGCAGGGTTGCCCGAGTACCAGTTTTGAACAGTGGCATACTTGATCTCAGCATTGTCCAAGGCGATCAGCTCGACCACCGCCGCATGCAGCTGGTTGTTGTCATAGGCCGGGGCGGTGCAGCCTTCGAGATAGCTGACAAACGAGCCCTCTTCAGCAATGACCAAAGTCCGCTCAAACTGGCCCGACTCTTTGTCATTGATGCGGAAATAGGTCGACAGCTCCATTGGACAGCGCACCCCTTTCGGGACATAGACAAACGATCCGTCCGTAAAGACAGCCGAATTTAAAGTCGCATAATAATTGTCGCCGATCGGCACAACGGTGGCCAGCCATTTCTGGATCAACTCGGGATACTTGTGCATCGCCTCAGTGATCGAACAGAGCACCACCCCCGCATCGTCCAACTTCTTTTTAAAGGTCGTGCCAATCGATACAGAATCAAAGACCATATCGACTGCGACATTGGTCAGCCGCATCTGCTCGTCCATCGGAATGCCCAGCCGCTCGAAGGTCTTTAAAACCTCCGGATCAACATCTTCCAATCGGTTCAATTTCGGCTTATGTTTCGGCGCTGAATAATAACGGATATCCTGGTAGTCAATCGGCGCATGGTCGACGTTAGCCCAATGCGGCTCCTCCATCTCCAACCACCTGCGATAGGCTTTGAGACGGAAATCGAGCATAAAAGCGGGTTCTTCCTTCTTGGCCCAGATTGCGCGGACGATGTCTTCATTCAACCCTTTGGGAAGGGTATCCGTCTCGACCGGGGTGACAAACCCATACTTATACTCGTTACCCCCTCGAAAAAGGGTATCCGTTGCCATATCACGACTCCACTAAAAAAATGAAATTCTCTCTCTTTTTACATTTAAATTATAACAAGATTGGGCCAAAAAGGAAAGGGGGATTTTCTAGGGGAATGGAGGGGACAGAATCTTAGAAACAAGAGAGTGTATAGGTATTGTGTCCGTCAAAACGTCGGATAAATACTCGAACATTCAACCCTGATGGGGTTTTCAATTCAAAAGTATAATTTCTTCCCTTCACAAACTGATCGGGTATCGAGGTTACCAAATTTCCTGCCTGAATCACATATCGGATTACCTCAAGATAATTAAACATAGATTCATTGGGTGTCATCTGTTTCAAGGAATGAAAAGACTGTGTCACATCTTCATGCTTGAAAGCATGATAAATGGCTTCCATATCTGAGTAGAAATTGATCGGAAATTTGTTATTTCCTCCAGGTCTGATGGGGGTTCTGGGAAGTAGTGCTCTTAACTTTTGGACAAACTCTAGATCACTCACAGCCTTTATTGATGCAGTAATGGATCCAAATGCAGATTTGTAAGCCTGCATATATTCCATCCAAAGTTTAATGGCCTCATCATAGCCTTCTTGACTCATGAGATACTTTTCAGTTGCTTCTGCGGCTTCTATCGAAACATCGTCTTTTCTCGTTTTTTTCTCAATTAAATCTCTAAAATACTGCTTTTTAGAATTACAGAAAGCTAGAAAAAATTGATAACCGGAAACAAATTGAGCGATAAATTCAACTTTAACTGGAGAAGATTTGCCTTGACCCATCGCGAACAGAATACAGAGTAATTTGGTGATGCTGAAAGGAGTAGCTTCAACCATTTTTCCTTCGCATAAATCATATAATCTGTAGATAGCCCCTGTGGACTCGTATTGAGCCTTGGCGCAAAGCAATTGAAAACGACCTGCCATATTGACAATCTCCAAGGGAGAACCCCAAAGATTCATTATTCCCTTTGCAGCGAATGCCTCTTGATACCCGCGCAGCATTTTATCTACAAATTTAATCCCTTCTTTAGCATGTGTTTTAAAACGCAGTCGATAGGCTCGCGAAGAGGAGAGAAACGAACGTGCTTTTGGGTTATTATTTACAAGATTATTCCAATCATCTCCAATCAGAAATGGATATTTCTCCTGCACTCTTTGCTGTGTTTTTAAATATTCACAAAGTTCTTTTGTTATGCAGATATCGCCACCAAGAGAAACACAGGTCTCCAGCACACAGTTAGTGTGCAATAGGAAGCTGTCATCAATTGTAAAAAGAGTGTAAGTTTTCTCTAAATGATCGGCCATATAATTTATCTCATATAATAATCGTTAAACCACCACCAGTGGGACTTTAGTGCATTTTTAGGGACTTCATCTTTGTTAAGGCTGATTCTTCCTTTCCAGGCTTGCATATATTTCTCGATCTCTGTGGTTGGCAACGTATCTATTGCTTCACCAAACATCGCGTTAAAAGCTTCTATGTTAGTTCTACCTCGGCAGGCTATATCCCAAGGCTCTTCCAATTCATCGGCATTTTCAAGTCTGAACATTAATTGATGGACATAAAGCCTAATTATTTGTCGAAATTCATGTTTTAGATTTTCCTTATAAAGAGGCAAGCTAGCTTTCGCTTGAGCCTGATGGTCGTGAAAATAATCCATATATAAATTGCCAATGGCATCCATAAACTTCCATATGGCTTTCTTTTTCTCAGAATCTTCATACTGACGCCATTCCACTATAGATACCAACTGATTTAACAGCTGTGTTTGGTACTGTTCAGAATGACCAGAATTCAAAGTAGCCATTTGACGCCTTTGTGTGGGATCCATCTTTATCACAATTTGATTTGGTTTTGATACTTTTGCCTGTCTTAGAAAATCACACTTGACAGCTGTGGCACTTGTATGAGAAGGTTTCGCTGTAAAATTTAATGGTCGATTGTATCGGGAATTTATGTAAGAAGATTGTTCTCTTTGAGGAGTAAAGGAAAGGGTTTTATGCTGGGCAGGGGATAGTTTTTGGGACTCTTTCAAATATCTCGATGATGTATGCCTGGAAGATGCCTGAGCATGCCTAGATGACGCTTGCACTCTCGCTGATAATGCCTGAAAACTCATAGCGTCTCCTAAGCAGTAATTTTCAATTTTCAACTTTCGCTTTTATCTTTGTTTTTTTCAAGAAAAATTCACTCCATTCACAATGGAAATTGAATCACAACACGTTCTGATGCTGGGTTACATTTCTGTCCTTGATACCACCACCAATGCGATTTTGGGGCATTCGGCGGTATTTCATTTGGAGGTAGCCACGCTAGATCTTTTCGCCTATCCATGAATTCTACGAGCTCATCCGTCGGCAGCTTGTCTACGATCTCTCCAAACATAGCGTTAAATGCTTCAATATTGGTTCTTCCGCGGCAAGCTTTATCCCAAGGGTCATCAAATTGTTCATCTACATTTTCAAGTTTAAACATTAACTCAATTATATATAGCTCGAATATAGCATCATTTTCTTTTTGAAGTATTTCCTTATGACTTTGGGCACATTTGCTAGCTTCGGAGAGATGTTTTTGAAAGTAATCCATATACAAATCGCCAATCGCATGCATAAAACGCCATATCGTTTCTTTTTTTCCAACCCTGCCTTCTGAGGCCATCTTGAAACAGATTCAAGCTCAGCTATCAGTTGAGATTTGTAGGGTTGTTCTGCAAATCCTGAATTTAAAGATGCGGTGTGGTGTATCTGTGCGTGATCCATCTTGATCCTTTATTCTTGCTTGAGCAGCTGCAACCTGCATTTGGGGCCTTAAAGACAAAGCACTGACTTTCAACGCTGTCTGTAAATCGTTACTATGTGTTCAATAATTCATTTTTACTTTCGTTTTTTAGGTCTTTATCTAATTCCGCTTCAATTTCCGCAATAGTTGGCAAGCTGCCTTTAAATTCTTTGGGTAGCGATTCCACTAACTTTACTTCATAACCAGCAACTCCGATCGGACTCGTTAGATTTCTTAGAGCATATTCAACGACCAAGTTATCTTTTGTTTTACATAAGAGCATGCCAATTGTCGGCTTATCGTCCTGATGTTTCATCTGGTCATCGATGGCAGAAAGATAAAAGTTTAACTTACCAGCATACTCAGGTTTGAAGGTCGTACTTTTTAGTTCCACCACTACAAAACAACGCAATTTAAAATGATAGAAAAGCAAGTCAATGCAATAATCCGTTCCGCTCACTGCGACAGGAAATTGTCTGCCAACAAAGGCAAAACCCTGTCCAAGTTCCACCAGAGTTCTCTGGATATTGTCTATGAGACCCTGCTCCAATTCTTTTTCTCTATATTCCTCAGTTAATGTGAGCCAGTCAAAGATATAGGGATCTTTTGTTATTTGTTGTGCTAAATCGGATTGTGGAGCG
>JAJFUZ010000281.1 GCA_021372155.1 Parachlamydia sp.
AAGCAGCTGAGCAAGGGAATGGAGTTGCTTTAAACAATTTAGGGGACAAGTATGAGGCAGGCTTGGGCGGGTTGCCAAAATCTAGAGAAAAAGCCTTGGAATGTTATCTTAAAGCAGCTGATAAGGGGAGGTGGGTCGCAATGCGAAATGTCGCTCTATATTACAGAAATGGTTGGGGTGGGGCGCCAAAATCTATTGAAAAAGCAATTGAATGGTATACAAAAGCCGCTGAAAAAGGGGATTTGCGAGCACAAAATTCTTTAGGTTATATTTTGCAGAATGGCGAAGATGGTTGGCCAAAATCAGACGAGAAAGCAGTGCAATGGTACCTAAAAGCAGCAGAAGGGGGATTGGCGATTGCGCAGCGAAATGTAGGCATAAGCTACCTAAATGGTCAAGGAGGTTTGCCCCGCTCTGATATCCAGGCAATTGATTGGTTTAGAAAGGGGGCAGCACAGGGTGATGATAGCGCCCTCTATCATCTTGGTTTTATGTATGAGAAAGGCAGAGGGGTTCCGCAGAGTTTGGAAAGAGCTAAAGAATGGTATGAAAAAGCGTCTGAGAAAGGTCATACCAAAGCGCAGGAACGTTTCCAGGACTTAAATAAAAATGTCAGTGATAAATCTAAGCAAACATTAAAAGATACCGAACGCTGTGTGGAGTTACAGCGGAAAGCCGAACAAGGAGATGCTCAAGCGCAATTTGAGCTAGGGATCCTTTATATAAGAGGAGAAGGTGGCCTTCAAAAATCTGATAGCAAGGCTCTAGAATGGTACATGAAAGCAGCAGAGAAGGGACATGATTCTGCGCAATATCGTGTAGGAAATATGCTTGAAAAGGGTCGGGGTGTAAAAAAGTCCGACACAGAGGCTGTTAAATGGTATAAGAAAGCTGCCGCTCAAGGACAAATGAGTGCTTTAACAAATTTAGGGGTGATGTATGAACACGGATTAGGGGGTTTGTCAAAATCGAAGGTAGATGCCTTTAGATGTTTTATGGATGCTGCAAATAAAGGATGTACTGTGAGTCAAAGGAATGTCGCTATCTATTACAAAAATGGTTGGGGTGGTGTAGCAACATCTATCGAAAAAGCAATCGAATGGTATACAAAAGCTGCGGATCAAAATGATGCCGAGGCTCAATATGATCTTGGAGTGTTGTTTGAGAAAAACAAATCCATGGAAAAGGCAATCGAGTGGTATACGAAAGCTGCTGAGCTAGGTTATGTCGATGCTCAATATAAGCTTGGTGAGTGGTTTGAGGAACGCAAAGCTTTCGAAAACGCTAGAAAGTGGTATGAGAAAGCGGCTGCACAAGGGGTTGCAGAGGCAAAAAAGAAGCTAACTAGATTAAAAACATAGATGGACCATCAAACTTGCTGCTCAGGATTGATGATAAATGGAAGGCCGGCGGCCTGCTTTTCTTTCAGTTCTTTATCCAACCGAGCCACCATCATTTTCATCCTGTCGCCGAGCGAGTTATAACGCGGCGAACTGGAGCAGCGTTCGATGCCCATTGTGAGGGCGACGAGGGCGCCGATTGGTTGTTCCATTTTAATCATGCAGCCAGCGAGGTGGTATTGGGGAATGGGATTTTCTTCATCTATCATAGCTGCCAAAGTATAGTAATCCATAGCTGTCGAATATTCTTTCATCATGTGATGGCAGGCAGCGGCAGCCATGAGATATTTCGGGTGCGTTGGCTTAACACTTGTGAGAACTTTAAAGTAGGACAGGGCGGCCTTATAGCGACCGGCTTTGTAGAGCTGATGGCCGCGGTCATAGTATTTTTCCAGCATCTGATCGGAGGGGCGCATATTTGTTGGAATGACGCCTTCCAGGACTTCTAAAATTTGATCTTGTGTTTCAGGCGGAGGTTGCCAGCTTTTACTTTCATATTCGGTAACAAGTTCTTCAAGGACCGGTTCGTCTTCGCTTTCTGTCATCTGGTGTTCTCCTGTTTATGCTGCAATAAACCGAATTTCCATTTTTTTCCAGAATGTTGATTCCTGCTGGTTAATATCATTAATCCAGCCCGCCATCTCTTCCATGCCTTTCATTAAGTTATCGACAGCTTTTTTGTCCATTTCGACATAAGAATCCATTTCTTGGATAAAGGCCTGATTTTCCGCTGCCTTCATCGCGGCATCTGCCTTCTTCATGTACATGATGGCCTGGGCAGTATAGCTGGCAAACTGGATGGTGTCCTGGATATAGTCTTTAATATCCATCATGAAGCGGAAATTGGATTGCTGCCGCTCCACCATCAATTTTTCAGAGGCTTTCAGCAGTTTGCGCTGGGCGTGTTGTAAGTCATCTTTGGCATCTCTTAGCATTAGTTTATTAGCGTCTTTGATCAAAGTATCTGAACTCGCAAAGCGTTCGGCTATGTTGGTGGCCACTTTGCCGACTTTGGTTTTTCCTAACTTATCAGTCACTTTATCAACCTGCTGACCGACTTCATCTGCAACTTTATTCATTTTTGTCGCTTCAGCCGCTTTTTTCATCCCAGTCTCGACGCCCTCTTTCACTTCGGTTTTGACCCAATCGGCTCCTGCTTCAAGGCCATCTGCCAATTTGCCGAATCCGCTTTTTCCTTCCGTCGCAGCTTTTAACGTGTCCTTAAATCCATGACGCTCTGCCTCATTTATTATTTTATATCCTTGATCTTTTAGCCTTTTTGTAATCAATTTTTTCATAACTTCTGTTAGAGCTTCTTCAGCTTTTTCCATTTCTTTTTCAGTCAATATAGCATTTTTAGATGCATTCATTTTAAGCTCGGTTTCAGCATCGATATCTTTCCCGCCGGATCGGCCTTCTGCCTTTTCTGGTTTGGCGTCTCCCTCAGGTGCCTCTTCAGCCTTGCTCTTTGTATCTGCTTTCTGTTCAGTGTCTTTAATCGCTTTTTCTGGAGGCGAACGCGGTTTTTTTTCTTTTTCGTTTGCAGCTTTTTTGTCTACAGGTTTTTCCTTTTGATTTAATTTTTTTTTCTTATTTGCAACCGATGATTCGTCGCCTTTGGTCTTAACACCATCTGCATCCCCAGGTTCTTTCCCATCCGGTTCTCCGGTTTTGCCTTTTTCGCCAGTCGAAGCTTCGTCAGCATTTGAAAGGTTATCGTCGGGAGGGGTTCCCTCGTTTATGTTGTCGCTCTCTTCCATGACCTCTCCAGCCACTTCGTCATCCAGTTGTTCTACAACATCATCTACTTCATTTTTTGTTTTTTTTAGTAAGTTATCGGTTTGTTTGTTTAAGGTTGATGCTGCACTGTCAGCTGCTCCATCGCCCATTTTCGATGTTGCCTCAACACCATCTCCTCCTGAGCGTAGCTTTGTTACCAACTTTTTGATGTTTTTCACTGGTTGCTGAATAAAGTCCACGGTGTTGTTGATGCCCTCGGTAACCGTTTGCTTATAATTCTGGACACGCTTCACCTGCTGTTTAACCTCTGCCTTAGCGATCTCTTTGGTTTTTTCAAAGACCTTGCGAACAAAAGCTCTTGCCTGAGCCTGGATGCTTTTACTGATCGCCTGTTTGGTGGCCTGTTTTGCAGTAACTTTAACGCCTTGTTTCGCTGCTTGCTGCAGGACTTCAGGAACAATTTGTTGCGCAGCCTCTCTTGCGGCTATCTCGATGCCCTCTCTAGTTGCGACTTTGACTCCCGCGTTGGCAAAAGATTTAGCCGCAGATGTAGCTGCGGATTCGGTGACAGCTTTGCCAATGGCCCTTTCTGCTGTCTGTGAAACAACTCGAGCGACTGTTGAGGCACCCGCTTCGGAAAGTCGAGCGGTCATGGCAGCGACCTGGGCCATCACCAGCTCTGGTTGAGCAAGGACTGCGGAAACGGCCATTTCGGCAACCATGACAATAATACCGAGGGCCATGTCCATTTTCTTCGCCTGTTCTTCGTTAATCCAGCCCAACATAAGGAAGGGGTTCTCAGTGATAGCCTCCATTCCGATCGCTTGGGTGATCATGTTGATGGCGCCACCGAGGATGGTGTCGACCGCCCACAGGAGCAATTTAATGGCTTGTTCAATTTTGTCTGCAAATTGTTTGACGATGGGGATAACCCGCAGGATCTTAAAGAGGAAGAATTGCTTGGGAGGGGCTTTCATCATGTCTTTGAGTTCTTTGCGGATTTTTTCTTCCTGGGCATCATTTTGCCCGCGGGAGATTTCGCGTGAGGCGCGAGCTTCGGCAACCTGAATGGCGCAGGCGCTTTCGCGCAGGTTGCTGAGGGCATTGCTTACGGTCGCCATACAATCGCCCATGAGCATTTGTTCGGGGCCTGTGAAATAGACGGCGCTGACTTTGCTGGTTGCTGAGATGGCTCCTTCGTAGTAATTGAAGGCTTTTTGGATAAGGGCCTGGTCGCGGTGAGAGGCGGGTGCGGTCATGGGGTCGATGGGTTGGGACTGTTGGGTCTGGACATTCTTGCGCTGGACGGGAGTGTTGGCCTTGACGCGAACGGTGCCGTCGGCGTTGCGGACGGTTTCTTGGGGTGTAGCGGATGTTTCGCCAGAAGCGGTTTCGCTGGATTCTTCAGTTGGCTGCCAGTTATCGGGCAGGCCATAGTCGTCTGCTGTTTGCTTGGCGGCGGTTTGGCGCGCCTGGGTGTAGACGTTTTGCAGGTTAGAGGGTAACTTGGCGGGATCGGTTCCTTTGGATGCGACGAGCTTCTGAGCCTGCTCGTGGTTAATCTCGCCGTTGCGCAGCTTTTTGAGCACCTCTTTTTGGAAATTGTTGCCAAAACCGCCTTTCATGCTCAGTTTGAAGAGATGGGATTGATGGTTGAGCTTGAAATCATCTGGAAGACCAAAACGCTCTTTTGCCGAAGCTTGGGCTTTTTGGGTGAGGGCTTTAAGAAATTCTTGCAGCTTTTCCCTGTCGGGGACTTTGGCGTTGGGGAAGCGAAAGAGAGTTCTGAGCTCTTTGCGCTCTCTTGGAGTCAGTTCCTTCAGTTTCGCAACTAGCTCATCAAAGGTGTGGGTGAAGTGTCCGTTTGCGATATCGTCGAGGGCGGAA
>JAJFUZ010000297.1 GCA_021372155.1 Parachlamydia sp.
GTGCCTGACTTGCAGTAGCTGCGATCAGGGGTCTTTGGGGCGCATTAGGGGCAAATACGCCATGATAATGATGCCGATGCCGGCGAGGCGGAGGAATAAAGGCCGCGATTCTGTCGAGGAAATCAAGGGGTTCCAGTTGCAAGAAGGTTTGACCGGTGTGGATAGACTTTGGCAAACGATAAATAAGCCGCGGTCCATTCCATCGCAAGTTTTCGCCAGCAAAACAGGGTCTAGAACAATATCTGATGAGCCGCTCTAAGCCCTCTCGATCCCAAGGTTCAATCCGTACTTTCGCATCGAGCGAAAAACCGCTGTTTTCATAAGCCAGCATTTTCCCTATCTCATCCTTCTCAATCCAATTGCGACGAGCAAATAGTTTTAAGACACGCTTGCGTATACGATCTTGAGTGTCCGCAATATCATAAGGAGGGATAAGAGCTTGATGAAACTTGGGGCAGTGAGTTGCTTTCATGCTGACAGGTTCTGTCAGCACTGTATATATAAATATGAAACGGGGTCCCTTCTATAGGGATAGCTGAAAAATTCTCCCATAGCTCTGTGAGCCTTTTTGAAAAATGCGTTGACCGTGCAAGAGGTCTCATTTTTGATAAGATAACATCACGCCTCTTCATCCAAAATAAGGAATCGCCGGAAGCAACGGAGGCAAACGCTTTCAGATGCCTGTGGGAATGCCTGGTACCTCCTGAGCACGGCAGCAAGGGCCATTGCCATCAAGTCCACGCGGATCGGCAGATCCTATCGGGAAACGGAAGGGCTTCGCGCGACAACTGAGACGACTGTGGAAGACTGGATGGCATTCTATCGGGAAGGTGAGCCTCAGGCAATCTTCGCCCTGGTGGAGCAGCCTTTTTTGCGCCTTCAGGATAGTCATCGCTTTACCGTTGTGTCAAAAGCGAAAAAAGCCCATCTGGAAGAGCTTATCGGCCGCCTGCAGCGCACAACCTTTTATTTTCCAGTAGTCGTCCCGCAAGCTCAGCCGCTTGTCAGTGTGATTTTAGATGAGATTGCAAGGAATGTTTTCTGCACCCATGACATCATCCGATTCTTGAATGGGTTGGCGCCTTAGATTGCTACCCCAAACTAATGCGACAACAACTCATAGGATTTTTTCAACAAGGTCATATTTTGCCAATGTGACAGCTTAATTCTTTAGGGCAATCAGGGTCTCTGACAGTTGGCAATCGGGAGGGATGATATCTTGTATCAATCAGCCAACATCTGTCTTGCCAGCTCATTGGCTATTTTGCCATCCACCGAGCTGTTGATCTTCATAATGCCTTTCATCACCAGGCCCATCTCTTTCTTGGTTTTAGCGCCCGATTCCGCGATGGCCTGCGCCACAATGCGTTTGGTCTCTTCGGGAGAAAGCGCTTGTGGCAAAAACTTCTGGATGATCGCAAGCTCCTGAACCAATTTGTCGACCATCACGGATCGATTGGCCGCTTTTGCCTGTTCCAAAGCTTCTTGAAGGTTTCCATAATAGGTCTTGAACAGCTTGATCACTTCCGCATCGGGAAGCTGGCCGCGCGCATCGACTGTCAGGATTTTTGATTTCAGCATACGCAAATTGTCCAGCCGCAGCTGTTTTTTGCTCAGCATGGCCTCTTTGATCCCTTGATTAATCTGATCAGTAATCATATTTTTCCGCCGTAATTGGTTTGCAACAAGTAAACCAAAATACGGGCGTATTGTCTATGGAAAAACTTTGAGAGGGTTTTAAAAACTTTACTGTAATTTTGCTATTGTGTGGTACACTCCATTTTCAAAAGGAGCGGACGATGAGCGTATCTATCGGCCATGGGGCATTTTTAGATCCTGTCTTACAGCGGCATTATAGCGTCTGGAGAGAATTTGAAAGGCAATTGTGGGAAGCGATGCAGCGAGCAGATAGCGAAACTGTCCCTTTTGAAAGTGTGTTGCAGCAAGTCGAACGGCAAGGAGTGACAGATGAGCAACTCCGGGAATTTTTCATCCCCAGATTGCTTGTTTATCTCGAACAGAGTCATCTGGATGTTATTTATCGCCTTTGCCTCGTCTTGCGCAGCCTGCCCAAATGGGCATATCTTGTTGAAAATTGCTTGGAAGTTGAAGGCAAAGGCTATTTGTCTCTGCTGCAGTATGCCGTCTTGTTGAATAACAAAAAGGCTGTAAAGTTATTTGTCGAGAAATTGAAAGTGCGCACAGATATCGGCGGCAGCGAAGGGACCGCGCTCCATCTTGCCGTGTCCCATCAAAGACCTTTGCTCATCTCTATCCTCGCGCAATCTGACCAGGACTTTGCATTTGTTCATGGGCATTACACTCCCTTACAGCATGCCATTCTATCCAAGCAGCTCATGGCCGCTTTAGAGATCGTCCGAAAAGCTCCGAAATGTCTGGCTGAGCACGTTTCAGTCTCCTTTTTGCCTGGGAGCAATGCTGTCATACCTCCGCAAGCAAACGCCCTTCATCTTGCAGCCATATGCGGGTTTGATGAGTGGATTTCCGCTCTTCCTCGGATAAATCACTTAGAGGCTAAAACCGCAGGGACAGACGTCCCTGATACTCGCATCGTCAATAGGCGAGGACCTAATCAAGCAACGGCTCTGCACCTTGCCGCTTACCATGGGCACTTCAAAGCAGCAACAGCCCTCCTCCAAAGAGGGGCCAACGCCCAGGCAATGTGCGGGCATGGCTACACCGCGTTAGATTATCTTCTTTTAGGCCTTCAACATAAAATAGTCACGCATAGCTCCAAAGAAGACATCCAAGCTTTCTTTGCCATGCTGAAAGAAAAGGGTGTGGATTTTGAAGAATCGGATGAGGACGACAATAATTTTTTGCATGAGTTTATTACCTGTCCCATGTCCTCCTCATTACGGAAAACATTTTGCGAAGCGATCCCAGGCTATCAAAAAATGCTCAAGCAAAAAAACGCGGAGGGTAAAACGCCCTTTTTTCTTTGCGCATTTTATGATCTAGAGCTATTCAAAATTTTCATGCCTTTGTGTCCAGAATTAATCAATGCTAAAGGTGATCAAGGAAGGACGATCGTCCATTATGCCGTGAAAAGAGACAAGAGAGATTTACTTCAGTATCTTGCAACGGTGGAAGAATGCGATCCCAATATACGCGATGATCTGGAAGAAACACCGCTTCATATTGCTATGAGAAAAGGAAAAGCAGACATGATTGCACGCTTAAGAGCCTTTGATAGGCTCAATACGGATCTTCCTTTAGGCAATCGGAAGCGTAGGCTTGCGGAACGAGACATTGATGAAGATGATGACTGGCAGCAAAATATACGTGAGCTTGCGTCCGAAACATATCATTCTGCCGGGAGCGAATATTCAGATTCTTTCGACGAAATGCTGCGCAGTTACTATGAGGACGATCTCCACGAGATGGCTAAGAAAAATTCCGTTCAGGGCATTCGAGATCCCAATAAAAACGTTCCTCCGCTCGTCCAAGCTGCAAGAGACAATCAGCCAGGCATGTTGGGTCAGCTTGCCCTGGATGGACGCACCGATCTGGAGGCCCGCGATCCTAAAGGCAAGAAGGCGGCCAATTATGCGAAGCGCACCTTGATCGAGACGAAAGATAAAACACTCATCACGATTCTCAATCAGGCGCTAAAAGCCAGGTCTAAAGGGACAACCACAGGCGCGACATCGGATCCCGATTCGGATCAGGATCCCAGGCTTCAGCAGTTGGAAAAACGGGTCAGGCTCGATCGCACCCTTAGACCGCCTGCACCGGTTATAAATCCCCAGCGGCCTCGTTTGATCGCTTTGTTTCGCGGCATCAATTTCAAGCAGCATTTGCCCCCTTTTCAAAATATGGAGAGCCGCCTCGCTTTCGCGTTCAAAGATGAGAGTGGGCAAACCCTCTTTGCCTATGGCGTGCATGATCTTTTGCAGGAAAGCCCTATCGAGTATTCCAAAGAAATAAATGCTCAAAGAATGAAGCTTGCTGAAATGGTGCGGGAGGAGGTGCGCCTTTCATTCGCATCGGCTCCTGTAAGGGAAAAAAAAGAGACATGGAATTCCGCGGGTTTAAGAAACCTTCAGGCGTATGTCAATCAATATGATAATTTGCAAACTGTCGCTCACACAGTTGCCATAGCTGACAAAATTCTTCGTCAGGCAAAAGAGCATTTGCCGGATTTGGCCGGAAGGTTGCCTGGAAAGCTGGTAAAAGGCTTTAAAATGTATATCTCTTTCTCAGACGGGGCCCGCACGGCCTGCCGCTTTTCTGTGGCGCTGGGAAGCGCTCCTTCGGAAAAGGCATCGGCCTTGGATCTCCATTCGCGACCTAACGGGAAAAGTAAGAAGCGGGCGATCGGGAAGGTTTACGTGGTGATCGCGACTCCCGAACAGCTTGGGGCGATGAACGCTCAAAATGTGCTGGCCCATCAGAAGGCCCGGCAAATTCATCTAAAATCCCTTTACGTCTACGCACGTGAAATTGCCATTCCAGCTTATGTCAGCGGAGAGGCGGTTGCCCTCACCCAGCCGATCGTGATGCCGACCTTTAACAAAGAGTGGAAAGAAAAATATCAAGATTTATACGGACTTGATAAAACGCAATATGACAAGCTTAAACCGCAATTCAGCCCTCAATCGCGCAGCCAGCCGGATTATCAGAAAAATAAAAAACGCCTGCTCGAGCGTTTGGTCGATCATGCCACTACCACTTTAGAGGGACGGGTCAATCAGCTGATCCAGTGTCTTGGCGGACAACGCGTGTACTGGGGACATCATTTAGGCTTTCAGGAAAACCCACCAGCAGTCGATATCCATCTTTCCAGCGCCGCTTCCAAAGAGGGGGATCCTGAAACACAATCCTCTTGTCAGGAAAAGAGAAATTAGACTTATGAGGCGATCATTTCGTTGACGAAACGCGTCAGCGGACCGCAGCTTTGCGGGTAGCAATCCACGATGTTTCCTTCGTCCAGAAG
>JAJFUZ010000299.1 GCA_021372155.1 Parachlamydia sp.
TCCCAGCGCCTTTCTCTACAGCACCAAAGTCAATCTGGAAAATAAAGTAGGCCAGGAGGTAACGCTGATTGCAACTCCCAGGCAGAATTTCAACTTTGCTTTCCCTGCTTTTTACGTTTTGGCGGTTGAGTAGAAAATCCTCCTCCTTTCCTGCAAGGTTTTCGTAGGCGCAAGGCATGTCTATTTCATTCTCCAGTGGATGATGGGTGAGCTTCTGTTTATAAATTGTGATCATCTATATGATTAGTGGTTATTCAATAAAATAAACGGACAATATATGACAACCCCTGCAAACAATAACGCAAGTCCCACCGATCAAAGCATAGCACCCGCGCAACCTGCTCGCAATGCCTCGCCTGCTGTATCTTTGGCAAACACAATAGATGTTGCTACACAGCATCTTCCGGCTATGACACCCGCGCCTCCCACATTGCATAGCATATCCATCCACCGCGAACCTCCCGAATCCGCATCACGCATCGGAGCAGCTGTTACAGATGTGCTTGGGCATCCGACGGCAACACAAAATACGCCTCCCCCAGAAATTTCCGAAATGCCAGTATCCGAATACATCATGACTTTGCTGAAAAGGTCGGTGTTGCAAAAGAAAAATGCGCTGCCCGAGCCAAGATGGTATTACGAATACCTTGCTCGCCATCTGGATGAATTTCAAGACAGGGATACCCTGCAGCGACTGTTTAATTGTCTATGGTTGGGTGCTAAAGAGGGGTATTTGCCCTCTCCAAGCCGCCAGGAATCTGAAACACTTTCTAAATTAATTTGCAGACTGTGCTACCATGCTCAAAACAGTAAAGATTTTCTTTCAGCTTTTGACCATCTGATAAGATTGCTTTCAGAGTTTCGTGAAAACGACGATTTTGCTGAAAATGAACCCATTTTGTCACCGGATGCGTTCTATAGTCTGTTTGTAGCCTTGAAGGTTCTGCCCTCTTTTAAAGAATGCTCGGACTTCCAACTCACGAGTCTGGTATCAATTCTGGACCGTCATTCCAAATTGATCACTACACCTGAGCAACTCGATTGCCTTGCTCTCCTGCTTGTCGCTTCTTATCAAAGACACAAACTCTGCCTGTCAGGAAACATCGCGAGTATTCCTGGTCTCTCCAACAGTCTGCTAACTCAAGGCGTTTTTTACTCCTTAGAGCGTCTTCAATTTTTACATTTTTGCACGTATCCTGGATCGATCATGCCTATTGCTTCCCGGGAGAAATTGTGCACCCTTCTTGATGAAATCGCCCAGTCCGTTGGCTCCTGCATAGCTGAATTGGAAAAAAAGGAACCAAATGATCATGCCATACTAGCCCGAAGTAATATCAGAACACATATTGTGCCAGCGATTAAATTCTTCAGAACAATCGCATCGCATGCACAATTTGCCCCTCTCACCCCGGAAGAAATCGCGGTGCTTGCAAAGCTTCTTAAGCACCTTTCGGACATATCCCCTACATCTGAAGATATCGACACTGTCCTTAAAAGCCTATCCTTCTTCTTTCAATCCTGCCCACGCATGGATTTAAAACCTTTAGAAGATGCCATTCTGCACGTAATAACCGCAGCAGTGCGCAATTTCGATATGCGCTGTGTCAGCCGCCACAGCGGCAGTTACGGTTTCCTGACTTCGGCCAATCGGAATGTTTCTATTTTATGCTCTAATATCTGCAAAGAGTTGCTGTCACGATTAATGGTTGTTACCTCAGTTTCAACCGATGAGGAATTTGTCGATTCAGAGCGCATTGCGAAGGCCTTTTACATCGCAGGTCTTTTAGCCGATTTTCCGCTGAAGATTGATTGCCGGAAGCAAGTCAGGAGCGCCTTCATAACTCTTGCCTCGTCGATCATCCCCTCGCAGAACTTTAGTTTCAGATTCAGTTTCAGCAGTTTGGATGAACTTATCGTCACGCTTTTGCGCCATTATGCTAGCCTGCCGCCAGACGAAAATAGAATTTCAGAAGAGATCTTCCAACTTCTCTCAGGCCTTGGGATGATGGCCTGTAATCAGCTCTTTAAAAGTTTTCCTGATTCAGGCCCTGATTCAGACAATGGCCAAATCTACAAAGGTGAAGCCTATGATACGCTTCTGGACTGGTTTAGTATTGTTATTATCGAGAAGCAATCAAATGAGGAGGCCGTTGAGATCTTGTTCTGGCTTGGCTCTATGACAGAGATGTGCGAAAAGGCGCCGGGATTAAATCCTTTTCTCGACAAACACCAGTTCTTTTGTGCCGATCTTCTCCTGCAAAATCTTCCAGATCCTTCTGACGCAATGGTAGGGAAGATGCCTCATGGTCTTTCTGACGAAATGATAGCGAAGCTGCTATCAGGCCTGGGAAAATTGGTGGTCTACAATCGTCTCCGAAAGTTATCCCTAGAAGGGGAAAATCGTTTGAGAGCGTTGGTCATGTGCTATTCCAGCAGTCTGATTCTGGATTATTCAGAATTTCTTTTTATACTGTCACATCTCTATATGAAGGGGCTAATCGGGGTTGAATGTAAACATCTCCAGGCGTCTTTCTATCGACCATTCTTACTGCGCAGTTTACAAGAGGCTCCTCCCCACGACATCGAGCAGATCAGCAAAATTCTCTTTTTTATCGATGCTGTGCAACCCCTGCAGACCGGAAAGGACAGCGCTGCGGAAGATGAGAAGGTAAAATTTGCCTTCTGCGTTAAGGAGATGAAATCACAGATGGCGCAGTATCTCACCCAAATCAGTTTGGACGGTAATAAAATGTTCTTTCCTCGCAAACGCCTAAAAAACTAACTCGAGCTATTTCCCACCTAGTCCTAGTGGACTATTTCTATTTTAATTGCAAGTCGCTCTCTGTCATTTTTAAGGGAACTGGCAATTTGTCGACGGGAGTGAGGAAATCGAGTTCCTTTTCTGACGAGGCGCCAAGCTCCTTGAATCGCCTCGCGGTGACCATAACGCGGTGTTCGATCGATCCAACGGCCTTGTTGTAGGCCTCCACAGTATTTTCCAGACCGCGGCGGATACCATCGAAATGTTCAGTAAAGATGCGCAGGCGTTCATATAGGGTGCGCCCCAGGGCGCTGATCTGTTGGGCGTTTTTGGCGATCAGTTCCTGCTTCCAGCCATGCGCCACAGTGCGGAGAAGGGCAATGAGGGTCGTCGGAGTGGCGAGCATGACGCGCTGCTCGGCGCCGCACTCGATCAGGCTGGGATCCTGCTCCAAAGCTGCACTGAAAAATGTCTCTCCTGGCAGGAAGAGGACGACAAATTCAGGAGTATGCTGGAATTGATCCCAATAGGATTTGGCAGAAAGCTGGGAGATGTGGACGCGTACCTGACGGGCATGGTCTTTAAGTTTAGCGAGTCTGATGTTTTCATCCTGCGCTTCTAAGGCTTCAAGATAGGCCTGCAGAGGGGTTTTGGAATCGACGACGATCTGTTTGCCGTTGGGCAGTTTGATGATGAGATCGGGCCTCAAGCGCCGGTCGTCTGCGGATTGAGACTCCTGCTGCGCAAAGTCGCAATATTCCACCATGCCGGCGATTTCGACAACTCTTCGAAGCTGGATCTCTCCCCAGCGGCCTCTCACATGGGGCATGCGCAGCGCCTTGGAAAGATTGGCAGTTTCATTCTGAAGCTGGGTCTGCGTGGAGATCATCGACCGGATCTGCTCGCTGAGCGATCCATACGCAAGTGATCGGGCCTTTTCCATATCCTGGATCTTATGGTCGACCCGTTCAATCGTCTCACGGATCGGTTTGACCATTTCGTCGATGGCTTTCTGGCGCGCCTGAAGGTCTCCTTTGGCGCTCTCCTGGTATTTTTCAAGATGGGTGGTCGCGAGATTTAAAAAGGTGCGGGAATTGCTATTGAGGGCATCGCTGGATATAGCCTTAAAGGATTCGGAAAAGAGCGCTATTTTTTCTTGTGAGTTTTTATGCTCTTGTTCGAGCCGAACCTCCGCCTCTGCCAGGCGGATTTCCACCAGATGCTTCTCTTCGCGCAGGCGCACCATTTTCCAAAAGCAGAAGAACAGTAACGATAAGAAAGGAGCGGCAAATACCGCAAGCCACCAGAGGGGAACCATCATCATAAAGACCTAAAAATAGAAGATGGTTTACACTATAGCCTCTTATGACTATTCAGACCAAACGACATTTCTGGTGGCTGCTGCCTCTTCTTTTCCTGGCAGTCATTACTCCATTTACTCCCGCGCTGGATCTTGCCGCAGCACGCTTTTTCTATGCTCATGGCCATTTTGTCTCGACTCCATTTGAAGATTTTATCTTCCAGTATGCCGTCTATCCCGCTTTCGGTGTCGGATTCCTCTCTCTTGGATTCTGGATCCTGAGCTTTTTCGTTCCATCATGGAAAAAATGGCGTTCTCCGTGTACTCTCCTCGTCCTGACGCTAGCGCTTGGAGCTGGTTTGCTGGTGCATACCCTTCTAAAAGACCAATGGGGGAGACCCAGGCCAAGGCAGGTTGTCGAATTTGGCGGTCGCCAGGAGTTCCGGCCCTACTACCTCCCCAACTTTTTCCATCAACCCGAACCCTCCAAGTCCTTTCCCTGCGGCCACTGCACAATGGGATTTTATTTTTTTGCTTTGGCATTAGTTTGCAGCAGGCTGGGATGGCGAAAGGGCGCTTTCTGGATCTATCTGCTGGCAATCTTTCTCGGTCTATTGCTTGGTGTGACGCGCATGGCGCAGGGCGGCCACTTCCTTTCCGATGTTCTGGTAAGCGCCCTCATCATGTGGCTGACCGCCAACGCTCTGGATCGCCTGCTATGCACGGATTAACCAAAAGGCAAAAGGAGATCGCCGGCTTTGTGCGCGACTTTATCCAGACTTACCGCTACTCCCCGAGCTGCCGGGAGATCATGCAGCATTTTGGCTTTTCCTCTCCCGGAACAGTCGCGCGTCACCTGGCCGTTTTGAAGCGCAAAGGGGCTCTGACTGCTGAAAAGGGCGCACACCGCTCGATCAATGTGACACAGACTGCGGATCATGCCCAATCCCCGCGCGAAATCGAGTTGCCCTTTATCGGCGTGATGGGGGGAACCGCCATCGAGACTTTTCCACAAAGTCGCTCGATCGCGGTTCCAGCCTTCATGGTCTCCGTTCCTGAAAAGACCTATGTTCTGCGCGTCATTGGAGACGCCTGGGTGGATGAGCGCATTGCCGAGGGTGATCTGCTGCTCGTGGAAGCGCGCCAGGAAGCGCGGCCAGGCGAAACAATTGTGGCACGTCTCGCACAGGGAGAAACGGTCGTCAAACGCTACTATCCGGAAGGCTTGTTTGTCCGGCTGGTCAGCCATCATCCTCACCTTCAGGCATTGATTATCAAGCAAGAAGAGATGCAGCTACAGGGCGTCGTTGTTGCTCTTCTGCGTCTTTTTGATTAGTTTGCAAAATAATAGTTACATCATTAGGGTGAGTTTTAACACAATACTCGGAGGTAAAAATGTCCGCAAGATTGCGATTTGTTCCCATTTTGCTGTTTTTAGTTTGTCTCATAGCTGGAAAGGATCTTGCGGCAGGGGGTTGGCATATACACGAGGCGTTAGGACAGAAAAATTGCAAATTCCCCGATGTGGCTGTGGATCCCAATGGCAACTGCGTAGCCGCCTGGATCTATTTTGATGGCACCCATTCTTATGCGCAGGCAGCCACCAAACCCGTGGATGGGAGCTGGTCCGCTCCATTTACCTTCACAATGGCAGAGCATGAGGCACAATCGATCAGCGTGGCCATCGACCAAAAAGGCAATGCGGTTGCTGTCTGGACATCGACGGATGGCAAATTTTCCATGGTTCAATCAGCCCGATTGTCAGACTTTGGCTCAAATGACTGGAAATCCTTCCATGAGCCTTTGACAATCCTGGTCTTCATGGGATCCTATCCGAAGGTTCAGCTCGATGCTCAGGGAAATGCGATGGCTGTCTGGGGAGTTTACGATGGAAACAAAACGGTGATCGAGGCGGCCAGATTGCCCTTGGGAGCAACATCTTGGACCCGTATGCATGATCGTACGCAACTGAGTCATGATATTTCATGCCTGGAATTTGCCCTGAATCCTTCAGGAAACGCTGTTGCGGTTTGGGAGAGTCATGTGGATGCTCAGCCCGTTCAGATTTATACTGCTGCCTTGTCTGCAGATTCGTCGGAGTGGACGGAACCTGTCCTACTATCATCTGAGCGGTTTTCCGCCGTTTGCCCCAAAATTGCTGTAGATAGCGAGGGCAATGCTGTAGCAGCATGGTGGACGCTCAGCAAGTCGATCAAGGCAGCCCGGCTTCCCTTTGGCCAGAAGGAATGGCAGCGCACGCGACTGCCTATCATAAACAGCCCCTTTTTCAGCTTAGGCATCACCCCTGACGGGGATGCGCTCATGATTTGGGAGCCTTCCAAACCAGGCAGCATTCGGTACTCGGTCCTTCCCAAAATGAAGGCAGTCTGGACGAAACCTGCTCCTGTATCAACCAAGGGGGAGGAGGCGCGCTCACCGATTCTCAGTATGAACAGCAAGGGCAACGTCGTGGCGATCTGGGAAAATCATATGCGAGGGTGCATTCAAGGGGCTGCCTTGCGCATGAATACTAAGGTCTGGACGCCGCCAAAATCCCTTGGACATATACCGCTGGAGGCTTTAAGAGGAAGGCCAGCTCTCAATTTTTATGGGCTGGATTCCGCTGTGCTTCTCTATCCTGCTTCAGATAGTGTACAGGCGGTCTATGGCAAAGATTTATTTGGATTAAAACATCTGCATGCCAATCCAGTGAATCAAGAGATCAAGCAACTGAAGCTGTTTCGCAAATTGAAGCAAAAGCTTAACCGCCAAAAATGACGCAAAAAACACCGAGTCTGCCTGA
The DNA here is from genome assembly GCA_021372155.1 of Parachlamydia sp. GTDB lineage: Bacteria > Chlamydiota > Chlamydiia > Chlamydiales > Parachlamydiaceae > JAJFUZ01. The sequence goes on from JAJFUZ010000299.1 coordinate 6,865, forward strand.
GAGCTATCAGACAGTACCGGTGCCTTCCCACTGGCCCTGGTGGCGCAAGATGCTGGCCTTTGCAGGTCCTGGCTATCTTGTGGCAGTGGGCTATATGGATCCCGGAAATTGGGTGACAGATCTGGCTGGGGGATCCGGCTTTGGCTACACACTTTTGTCGGTCATCCTGCTGTCGAATCTGATGGCGATTCTGCTGCAATTCCTGGCGGGCAAACTGGGCGTTGTGCTGGGACGCGACTTAAGCCAGGCTTGTCGCGACCACTTTTCTTATCCCGTGACAATCTTCTTGTGGATTGTGTGTGAGATTGCCATCTGCGCCTGCGATCTGGCTGAGGTCATTGGCTCAGCCATCGCCCTCAATCTTCTTTTCAGTATTCCTCTTGTCTGGGGTGTTTGCCTGACAGTTCTGGACGTCCTGGCGATCATGGTGCTCCTGAAATTCAATTTCCGGTTCTTGGAAGCCTTTGTTTTCGCGTTGATATCCCTTATCGCAGGCTGCTTCTGGTATGAAATTCTGGCTTCAAAACCAGATCTGGCTTCGATCTGGCGCGGCCTGATTCCACAATCTGAGATTGTCACCAATCCCGACATGCTCTACATCGCCATCGGGATTATCGGAGCCACAGTGATGCCCCATAACCTCTATCTGCACTCTTCCATCGTGCAGACTCGCAAATATTCGGATACGGTAGAGGGCAAGCGGGAGGCGATCCGATTTGTAACGCTCGATTCCACCATCGCTTTGATGCTGGCGTTTCTGGTCAATGCCGCCATTTTGATTGTAGCCGCCTCGGTTTTTCATCAGGGCGGACATACGGACGTCAGCGATATCCGGGATGCCTATAAGCTTTTGACGCCCCTCTTGAATGCTTCTTTAGCCAGTACTCTCTTTGCCATTGCGCTACTGGCATCAGGTCAAAACTCCACTTTGACAGGCACGCTCGCGGGGCAGATTGTCATGGAAGGATTTCTGCAGATCCGTTTAAGGCCTTGGGTGAGGCGTCTTTTGACTAGAGGTCTGGCTATTATCCCAGCTTTGATTGCTGTGATCTTTTTCGGCGAGAAGGGGATTACTCAGCTGCTTCTCTTGAGCCAGGTCATCTTGAGTCTGCAGCTGGGTTTTGCCGTCGTCCCACTGCTCATTTTTTCGGGAGACCGAAACAAAATGGGCGCGTTTGCGAATTCGCGTTGGATCATGGCCCTGGCTTGGGCGTGCGCCGTGGTCATGATAGGTTTAAATTTGAAGATGGTCTATGATTTTACAGTGTGAGGAACAATGTATCAGAAAATCCTGGTTGCCTTAGAGAACAGCCCAGCCGACCAGAGCCTTTTGCCTCATATCGAGAAGCTGGCGTTAACTCTCCACTCCCAGCTGCTTCTCGTGCATGTTGCAGAGGGGTGGGCGGCCAGGCACTTTGAGGACCTTGTTTTGAAAGAATCGGAGGAGATGGTCAAAGACAGGGATTATCTGGAGGATACAGCTGCTGCTTTGCGCCAAAAAGGAATTACCGTTTCCACATATCTGGCAGTTGGCGAGCCCGCGCAGGAAATTCTGCACAGCGCCGATAGAGAGGGATGCGACCTGATCGCCATGACATCGCATGGCCATCGCTTTTTGGCGGATCTGTTTCTAGGAAGCACAATCGAAGAGGTGCGCCACCGTTCATCGATTCCCATCCTTGTCGTGAAATGGCTACATTAGGCCAGCAGCTCCTGCTTAAAAATTCACTCGAGAAAAGTTCAGATCCGTAGAGATATTCCTAGCGGGAACTGCTGTTAATCTTGATCTAACTCTTCTTCGTCTTCCGGCTCGGGTTCGAAATCCTCGAGTGTTTTCGATTTTCTGCCGCTGATCATCCTGACTGCCGACAGACCTAGGGCGAGGAAGATGTACGCCCATGTCAGGGCAAAGAAGACGACGTCGAAATGGTTGAGCAGACCATAGACGACGAAAACGGCGGTCAGCACGGTAACAAAGACCAGCTGAAAGGAAGCGACGCGGATATTGAGCCGTTTGAGGCTGGGAAATTTCCAGCGGCAGATCATGAGATAGCCAAGGAAGATCAGCATGGTGAAGAGGGTCCAGAAGCGGAAGGTCTCTCCAAAATCAAAGAGAAATTTGAATTCGTCAGAGACCAGGAAAAGGTTAGCGGAAACGGCTGCCATTGCCGATGCCGGGATGGGAAGTCCGGTAAAGTTTTTTTTAGAGTCGATCAGAAGGAGCTCGTCAAATTTTGCCAGATTGGCCATCACGTTATAGCGCACCAGCCTTAAAACGCCGCAGACAGAGAAGATGATGGCGGCGGTGGTGATGAGAAAAGAATGCTCCGTTCCAGGAGGAATGGAGAGGCTTTTGAGGACGATGACCGATGGGCCGACGCCAAAGGTGATCGCGTCAGCCAGAGAGTCGAACAACCCGCCGAATTCGCTCTCCGCCTTCATGGCCCGCGCCACAGCGCCATCCAGCAGGTCGGCGAAAGCCGCCAAGAGCAGAATGCCCGTCGTCGCGGTCAGAAGATGCGGGGTTGCCTCTCCAATTCCAGTCATCGACATCTTGAAAATGACAAAGAGTCCGCATGACAATCCAAATGCCGTGATCACATTCGGCAAAAGAAAGATGCGTCGTTTCGGATTTTGAGTGTTCATGAGATAATTATAACGATTTTACGTCTAAAAGTCGAGATTTCCAAAAGCAGCAGTTCCGGCTGGAAAAAGTCTCTCGGAAAAGTCCAGATCCGTAGAGAGTTTTTTCAGCGGGAACTGCTGTCCAAAAAACAGGAAAAGCACTAAGATATTTTCTATGCTTTCAAAATCCACGCATTTCCAAACGATCGGACAGGTCTATCACGACTTCAAACTGATCAGATCCATTCCAGTACCAGAGCTGCAGTGCCACCTCTATGAGCTGGTCCATCTTCCCACGGAAGCTCAGGTGATGCACATTGCCAATGAGGATCCTGAAAATCTGTTTTGCCTTTCATTTCAAACCCTGCCCGATACATCCAATGGCGTTGCCCACATTCTTGAGCATACGGTTCTGTGCGGATCGAAGAAATTTCCAGTTAAAGATCCCTTTTTTGCGATGACGCGGCGCAGCTTGAATACCTTCATGAATGCCTTGACGGGGGCCGATTTTACCTGCTATCCGGCTGCCAGCCAGATTCCAAAAGATTTTTACAATCTGCTCGAAGTCTACCTGGACGCCGTTTTCCACCCGAACCTTGATCTCTTCAGCTTTCTTCAGGAGGGCCACCGCCTTGAGTTTGCACTGCCGGACGATTCATCATCGCCATTGGAGCATAAAGGGGTTGTTTTCAACGAGATGAAGGGGGCTCTCTCCTCCCCCGGGACCCGCCTTGCCGAAGAAGTGCACGCAGCCATTTTTCCCAACATTACTTATGGGATCAACTCTGGCGGAAATCCCAAAGCGATTGCTGAACTCACATACGAAGAGCTGATCGAATTCCACCGCAAGTACTACCATCCTAGCCGCTGCCTCTTTTTCTTTTATGGAAACATGCCTTTGGATGGACATCTCGATTTCATTGCCAAAAATGCTCTGAAGGATGTGGAAAAGGTTGTTCCTCTTCCCTCCATTCCGAACCAGCCGCGTTTTTTAAAGCCGCGGCAAATGAGCTGCCACTATCCGATCGGCTCCGAAGAGGAAGGGGAAAGCAAGACATATATTTCCTTTGCCTGGCTCACCAGCCATGTGCAGGAGCAGGAGGAGCTGCTTGCTTTGAGCATCCTCGAGATTATCCTGCTCGATACCGATGCGTCGCCATTGAAAAAGGCTCTGCTCAAATCGGAGCTCTGCAAGCTGGTCAGCTCCCACATCGACACGGATGTGCATGAAAATCCCTTCATGATTACCCTACGAGGCTGCGAGGCTCACCAGGCGGATGCCTGTGAAGCCGTTATCAGACATACCCTCGAACAGGTTGCGAAGCAAGGCATTCCTCTCCAGCAGGTTGAGAACGCCATCCATCAACTTGAATTTTTCCGCAGCGAAATCACAGGCGACCATGTGCCCTTCGGACTCTCCCTGTTTATGCGTTCAGCTCTTCTCAAGCAGCATCATGTTAACCCCGAAGAGGGACTGAAGATTCACTCTCTATTCGATGGCGTGCGCCATAAAGCTGTCGAAGATCCCAATTTCTTTGGGAATCTGATCCGGAGATACCTTCTAGACAATCCTCATTTTGTGCGGGTCGTGATGACTCCGGATAAAGAATTGGGCGCTCGGGAGCAGACCGAGGAGCGTTCCAGACTGGATGCCATCCGCTCCATGATGAGTGAAAAAGATGAGCATCTGCTTATCAAACAGGCTAAGGAGCTGATGGCCTTTCAGAAGGAACAAGAAGAGGAAGATATCAATGTCCTTCCAAAAGTTACTCTGGAGGATGTTCCCAGAACTTCGCGCAACTTTGCTCTGACTCGAGAGAAAGTGGGCAACCTGGAAGTCTTCCATCACACCTGCTTCACCAACCAGATTGTCTACGTCGACCTCGTTTTCCCCCTCCCAGACCTGCCTGAAGAGAGCCTGCCTTTCGTGCGTCTCTTCACTTATCTGTTGTTCCAGGTGGGAAGCGGAGGTCGCGATTATGAGGAGAACCTGGAGTTTATCCAGGCAAACACCGGTGGTATGAGCGCCTCTTTAATCCTCAACCAGCAGGTGCATGATGAAAAGAGTTTCGATCCAGCCCTGCATCTGCGAGGCAAGGCCCTGCATCGCAAGGCGCGCCAGCTCTTCACCCTTCTCAAAGACAGCGCTACATCTCCCGACTTTACCGACCGCGCCAGGTTGAAGGAGATCCTCCAGAAACACTATACGGGGCTGGAGTCAAGCCTCAACCAGAATGCCCTTAAATATGCGATCAACCTCTCAGCGGCAGGCCTCGACACCGCCTCCCGCATCGGCAATGCCTGGTATGGTCTCGACTACTTCTGGAAGATCAAAGAGCTCATGCAGGACCTCGATCATTCCACCGCCTTCCTGGCAGAACAGATGCGCCATCTGCAATCCCAGCTTCTCTGCCTTGATAATCCACACCTTGTGATTACCTGCGATGCAGCTCTCTACGATGATTTGAAGCACCATCATTTCTACGATCTCGCACGCCTGCAGACGCATTCCTACACCAAATGGAAAGGAGACTATTCCCTCAAGCCTACCGAAACTCAAGGGAGACTTATCCCTACTCCCATTGCATTCACAGGCAAAGTCTTAAAAACAGTGCCCTATACCCATCCCGACGCTCCTGCACTTGGAGTTGCTGCCTGTCTGTTCGACAACCTCATCCTCCACACCAAACTGCGCGAACAAGGCGGAGCCTATGGAGGAGGTGCCTCCAGCCATAGCTCCTCGGCGGTCTTCTATTTCTATGCTTACCGCGACCCCAATATCAATGCGACGCTTAACGCCTTCAATTTTGCCGTCCAAGAGATTCTCAAAGGGGAATTTGAAGAAGAGGACCTCGAAGAAGCCAAGCTTGAAATTATCCAGGGGCTGGACGATCCCATCGCCCCAGGCAGCCGGGGCGATTATGCTTACGGCTGGCTGCGCGAAGGCAAAACGCTCGAAGTCCGCCAGGCCTTCCGCAACCGCCTGCTCGGTGTATCGCGCGACGACGTCATCCATGCCATCAAAACGCACATCCTGCCGCAGATGAAGGATAGCCCCACTGTCGTATTTGCTGGCAAGGAGCTCTTCGCTAAGGAAAAGGTGGCGTTTCCTCTCTACAATGTTTGACGTTGTATGTCTGACCAATTTACGATCTATCGCAAAATAGTCACGACCAATTTACGATAATGCGTAAATTGGTCGAAAGAATCTGCATTTTATATGCCGATAAAATACCGACAAGTTAAACCAGTACTGCTTGCCTTGGGCTACGGGCCTGTTCATTGAAGATGCTGATCCCGGTAAAGGCCACTTTTGCTGCCAGTTCGATGAGAATGCTGGCCACAAATCCCGAAATTATTAAAGTAAGAGCTGCAAGGGAGGTCAGACTAATGCCTGTCGCTGCAGCTAAAATAAAGTTGGCCGCGATTGCCGAAACAATCACAGAACAGATAAAAGAGCTGCCTTGACTCGTTGAGCGCTCCTCATTGAGCATTCTGGCGAATATGGGTTGCGTGCAGGCTCTGATCAAGCCATAAGCGGCGCCAAAGATCCCTCCGGCGACGGGATCGATACTTGTAAATATTCGTGCTCCAAGATAGCCGCAGGCATAACCTAATATGACCTCGCCTACACCCTTCAGGATGGGTCGCGTAGGATTATAGTTGACGGGTGCTGCCATAATGTCTCCTTTGTGATTTGTGCTTTGTAAAAACTCCATTGCAACGGTTCTCTGTTAAAGAAGTATAAAGATAAGATCAGTTTTTTCCGAGAGATGTTACAGGGATTTTGTCAGCCATAGGAAATTAACTTCTGGCAGCCTTGACGACAAGGCAGGTCACCGTCTTATCATTTCCGCCCATGCTGATCATAAGGCCATAGGGCTTTTTCAGCTTGGCGGGGTTGGCAGCACGGCCGGTGAATTGATGGAGCAGGTCGACGAGCTGGCGCACGCCAGAGGCTCCTGTGGGATGGCCAAAGCCGCCAAGGCCTCCGGAGAGGTTAGTGGGGATGCGACCTTCCGGAGATGTGTGGCCTTCGAGGACAAAGGCAGGCGCTTTGCCAGGAGCCGCAAGGCCGAGAGCTTCCAGAGAGAGGAGGCCGGATATCGTAAAGCAGTCGTGCACTTCGATGAGGCCCACATCATCGATGCGGATGCCTGCCATCTCCAGAGCCTTGTGGACGGCGATTTCGGTCGTGGTGAGGCACGTGAGGTCGGTGGGGGCCTTGGTGATGTCCCCCTCTGCTTCGCCGATGCCGATGATTTCGATGGCATCGGCAGGGCTTAGGCCGCATTCGCGCAAACCTTTTTCAGATAGGATTACAATCGAGGAGGCGCCGTCGGTGACTTTGGAGCAGTCGTAGTAGTTGAGATAGGGCACGAAGCGCTGTGGGTTTGGCGGGGTCATGCCGAGCTGAAAGAGGTCAGGGCTTGAATTGTGATGCTCCTGGGCCTTGGGGTTCTTGCGCGCGTTGAGGATGGCCTGTTCGTACCACTTGGCCAAACCTGGGCGGGTGTTATCATAGCCGTAGCGCTGGTAATAGGCGCCGGCGCGTTCTGCGAAGATGCCCGGGAAAAAATAAGCGTGGCCGGCTTTGCGCTCTCCCTTATAGTAGGAGGCGCCCGCCAGGACATCGGAGCCATAGACCGATTTCATGCTGTTTTGCATTTCGAAGGCAGCGACGAAGACGGAATTGGCAAGGTCGGACAGGATGCTGCGCATGGCTGTCGCAATCGCACGGCCACCCGTTCCACAGGCTCCTTCGACCCCTGTGCAGGGCTTATGGATAAGGCTTGGTTGCATGAAGGGAAGAAAGCCTGGGAGATTGGCCTGGTTGAGAAAGCGGGCCGACATAAAACTGCCGATGACCCCTTCATCGAAAAGGGGATGCGGAAGCTGCTGGCGGGATCCCTCTGCGGTCTCTTTCAGGTATTCTTCAAAGGGACGCATGGGCTTATTCGGATCAAACTCTTTGCGTCCAGAACCAAAATAGAGCGTATTATAACCCGCGGTCGCATACAGTTTTTTGCGCATCATCGAGTTTTCTCCAGAATGGCGGTATTAGGCCCATAAAGATGAAAGAACCCCATCTGCAGGATGGTGTCGACATCCTCCAGCGATTGGGCCACCCCTTTGCTGACGAGCAGTTGGGCGATCTGCCGTGAATTCTGCAGAAAACCCTGCGCCATTGAGACACCCAAAGTAGACTGATGGGTAGAGAGATGCTCCATGTTTTGAAAATAGCGTGAAAGCTTTTGAGAGCGTTCAGGATCGTTCACGAGATGTTTCCAGGAGGCATGATCCCCTGGATAAGAGCCCAGAAGCTTGTCACAGGCAGAGATCCAATGGGTTCCATCCAAGGGAACATAGGCTTGCTCTTCGGGAGAGTATATCGCTATCCGTTTCGGCCCTTCGTAAGCGAAGAAGCCATTTTTCTGCGATCCATCGGGGTATTGGCCGCCAAGTCGGTCATCGGCGATCATCTCGTCAATCAGGGAGTCCTGAAACAATTCCTGGAATAATTCTTCTGGCAGAAAACTGTTCATGATCTCGCAAATGAGCTTGCAGATGTCGATGCCTACATAATCAAGGAGCTGAAAGATTCCCATCGGCCTGATGAGGAAATCCTGCGTCACCTTGTTGACCATGTAGAGGCTTTCCGCCAGGGAATATTCGCGCGACATCGCATGCACCCTTTCGCAGGCATACATGATTTCCCTTAAGAGATGCCCATTGCCGATGAAGCCGGCGATATCCTGGGATTTAACCAGATGCTTGTCCAGCCTCTTACCGAGATCCTGAGCCAGGGCGATCAGCTGAGGATCCGTTTGAGGAGGGATCACAAGCTCAACCAGTTTTTGCACAGCGGGTGGGTTGTAGAAGTGGAAACCGATGATGCGATTATTGAGACTGGCTCGTTCATTGAGAATGTGGATGGGAATCGAAGAGGTATTGGTCAAATAGTAGATGGGATGTTTGGCCAGGGAGGCGATTGTTTTGAAAAGCTGCACTTTGCTGTCGATTTCTTCCTTGATTGCCTCAAAGACTAAAGTAGCTCGCGCCGCCTTGGCAATGTCAGTATCGCAGCGGACAGAGTCGATCGCTCCGTCGACAAAGGCCTGGATGATCTCGCCATTGCTGACCAGGGCCTCATTATCGGCGAAATAACCGCGCAGAGCCACAATGTTTCGCTCCGCGTAGCGGGTGAGATGTGTCCTCAGATAGGGATAGAGATTGCTTAAGGCATCCGGGTTTGCGTCGATGAGAAAAAGGCGAAAGCGTTTGCCGACAGTTCCTGTCAGTTCTGCCTCTAACCGAGCCATCTCCTGAAGCAGGAGCAGGGAAATGCCGCTTCCCATTTTGCCACCTGCTCCGACGACAGCGACTGCCTGGAGCGCATCATTCAGCATGGTTCACCATTTGAACACTTACCTAGCAAAATGACCCTACTTTTACAAGCAGGAAATGCGTCTAAACTAATGAGATGGCATTGTTGCGGCAGGAAGATGACAGGCGTTTCATATTCAAAACGTTATCGATAATTTAGAATTTAGAGCGAAAAAATTATTCTTTAAGAATGGCTGAGTTGTTCTGCAGATCGAACGCCCCTCGCATAGCCTTCGTGAGGCTCTGTCCCTTGATTTACAGTAGCTCGAGCTGCTTGTTTTTTGAACAATGGAGTATGTTCGGCTGATATCACCTTAAGTATAAAATACGGTGGAACAATAAGGGGTGATTGGAAGATAATGGCTAGTTTTAAACGAGGTTCAAAAAAACATGAAAATAGGTGTCATTGACCTTTTATTAGCCTCTTTTATAGGAGGTTTAACAGCTGCAAGCGGCCCTACAGCGAATGTGCTGCCCCATGTGATACCCAGTGAAACGCTGGCCCCTCTTTTGACAAAGCGGTACAGCGGTTACGTGTACGACTCCAGCCGCCCTATCCCCAGGGAGATGCTTCAAGCCATTCTGGAAGCTGGCAGGCTGGCGCCCTCTTCCTATAATGAGCAGCCGTGGGTCTTTATCGTGTGCGACCGCGCAAAAGATCCTGAGGCCTATCAGAAAGCTTTAAGCACACTTGTGGAGTTCAATCAGGGATGGGCCAAGAACGCCCAAGTCTTAATTCTCTCCATCGCATCCTCCAAGTCCGCTCACAATAATAAGTTGAATCGCTGGGCGCAGTATGACACGGGAGCCGCTGCCTTCAGTATGATGCTGGAAGCCACATCGCTTGGTCTTATGGCCCACCAGATGGGAGGCTTTGATGAAGAGAAGCTGCGCAAAGCCTTTTCTGTACCAGACGATTTCGTCCCGATGGCTGTCATGGCCATTGGTTATCAGGGGAATGAGGAGGTCAAGCCCAAGAAAAGAAAGGCGCTTAAGGAGAATTTCTTTGAGGGCGCCTGGGGCAAAGGTATTGAATAAAATAGTCATTTAAACCGGGTGACCGCATAAAAGCCAAAAGTCATTAGGAAAAGTGTCAAAATTGACAGAAAAACCAACGACATTTTGTGTTTTTGTCACAAAATCGGAACGACTTTTGTAAGCTCTGTTTGATGTTTTGTGCGATTGATCAGGATCATATTGTCCTTTTTCTCAGGAGAAAGTTCCAGAGTCAAGTCGTCTTCCAGGATAAAAAGCGTGTGGGCATGCAGTTCCAAGGGGCCAGGACCCTGTTTGATAGTGAGAGAACTGGTTTCCGGTTGATTTCCAGTTCCAGATCTTCGTGTCGATAGCGATCAATAAAGCGATCTCCATTTTCTCAACAAGTTGAAAACCGTGCCACTGATAGGCATCGGCTAGCTGTTGGTAATCTCTTTCATTCTCTCAAGGATGTTCATCTTAGGCTGGGGAGACCTTGAATGGCTGCGCTTTCGCGCAGGCCATTCTCGACTTGTGCGGTTCTAGGATTGGTCTCGGAAAGGAGAGTTGTGACACATCCGAGAAAGAGACCAAGCAGCAATCACATCAATTTTTGTGTGCCCAAAGGGATTGGCGTTTCGCTGTGACGCTGGACAAAATCCATCACGTGCTCAGTGCGCTTTTTGACAGCAGGATGGCTTGCAGGGCCCATCCAAAGACCAAAATGGCCCGTCTCTTCAGGATTTTTAGCCTGAGTCATTTTAATTGCAAACACCAGATTTTCCCCATCCTTTGATGTGAAAAAGTAGAGCGCGCCATGCAGCTCGACAGGAATTTCGTCGATTTTCAGAGGATGGTCGTGGAGATGCTCGTGGAAGATTTGCAGCTCATTTTTATAAATCGCTTGCTGGTCTGGTTTGCGCTCGAGGAGCCCTTTTTCAGGATAGGCGACATAAAGGTTGCCGCCGCGGCGCAGGAAATCGCGGACAATGGTCGTGCGCCCTTTCACAGTGGCCAGACGGGCAGGATCTTGCGCGATTGAGGGGGCAACAAGCTCTGGGGAGAGCATATCTTCCTTCGTACAGAGGGGAGTGGCAGGTTGAGGGGTATGGATGACGCCTGTCAGAGAGACAATTTCTTTGTTCAGATTTTGGGATAAGACCTGCTCGACGATGGCCTGCAGGGTAACGAAGTTGGGACGCACCTCCTTGTCTGTGCGCGAAACCAGCAGCTCCCCTTTCTGCATCAATTCGTTCCAGTCTTGAATCAGTCCAGGCTTCAATTTCGCAAAGATCTCGTCGCTATAACCTGGGAAGGTCTGTGAATGTTGGATTGTCTCGATAACCAGTTTATGAAGCTGAGAAATAAAAGAGGATTGAGCTGGCTGTGAAGCCAAAGCGGGTGCTACTGGTTGGACTGGTAACATGCATGTCTCCTGCGTCGGAAGTAATGGTTGGGTCAACGAAATAAAGACAATTAAAAACAACGAGCGCAAAATGGCGTCTTTTTTCAACTATGTATAGCAGATGATTGCCTAAAAGGCAATCATCTTCCAAAGATAGCTGCCTCAATGGCCTTCAACGTGTTGCCCCTCTCAGCGGTTTGGTAGGCCTGAGAGATAATGTTGAAAGCCTTGGCGTAAAAAGAAGCGTCATCTTTGTTATTGAATTTCGGATGGAGAAGGCTGAAAGCTGCTCCTCGATGGGCGATTTCTCGCTGCATCCGAAAAGGATGGCTTTGGGCGGCAGGGTCGATGCCGAGCAGGCAGAGCGCTTCGTCAGGCTTCTTGGGGTTTAAACGCGATTTGTTGATCAAGATAGCTGAGAAGGCTGAAGAAATATCTGGAGGGGCTTGGTCATGGGGAAGAGGCCTGCAGGGTGGCTGGGGAGGTTCAGGGATCAGAGCTACTGCAAAAGGTAAGACGGCAAAAGTTGCAAAAACGATCGCAGCTATGAGGAAAACGCGTTTGTCGGGATCCTCATTCTGTTTGGCTTTATAGCTCGCCTCAGCAGCCAGTTGAGCTTCTCGTGGCGCATTGATGTTCACTTTGATGGTCTTTTCATAGGCTTTCGCATGGCGGGCATACTGTGCGGGCGTCAGACGCGACAAGTGGGGGTGGGCGATAGCATACAGAGCGCTATTTCCCTGATCGGCGGCTTTTTGATGGAAGTATTTGACCAGGCGAGGATAAAGTTCCAGCGCCTCGATGCTGGTGCTGCCCATGCTTTCCAATTCTTCTAAGTTATTCTTCACGAGCGTGAGCTGATTGTTCTCTAAGGGATTTAAAATGCCATCTATGATCAGATACCAGGCATCGCTGCATTGGGCTAAATCTATCTGGGGAAGGGGCCCATTTTTCTGTAAAATCAGCGAGGCAGCATAGTTTTCCAGGGCTTCATTTGAGGAGAGGAATTTGGGTTGCGAGGGTTGTTTGGAAAATAGTTCGCCTGCCGAACGTTTGATCTTTTCAGCCAGGATACTGGGAGAGTAAGTTGCTCTTAATTCAATAGATTGATGAAATAATTTTTTAAATGATTCAGAAATTTGCATTTTTATTCTCCTAAAAAATTAAATCATATCATAATTAAAATAAAAAGTAAACTAGTAACTAAAAATCATCCCTTTCGCCCTCAGGCGAAAGTGTATGAGTTAAAAACCCTTCGCATAAAAATCTGCGATCCACAATAAGCAGGTTTTATGACACCAGGGATGAAATTTCGTAAGGCCATCGAAGAAGAAAGGCCGCTTCAGGTGATCGGAACGATCAATGCCTATGTGGCGTTGATGGCCGAGAGCATCGGCTATCGAGCCCTCTATCTGTCGGGGGCCGGGGTGGCCAATTCCTCCTATGGATGGCCCGATGTGGGTATCACGACTCTCGATAATGTACTGGAAGAGGCGCGCCGCATCACGGGCGTAGTGGAGGTGCCGTTGCTGGTCGATGTCGATACCGGCTGGGGCGGTCCCTACATGATGGTGCGGACGGTCAAGGCGATGATTCGCAGCGGAGTTGCAGCTATCCATATTGAAGACCAGGCCTTTGAAAAGCGCTGCGGCCATCTTCCGGGCAAGCATCTCGTAACCAAAGAGGCGATGACGGACCGTCTCAAAGCAGCTGTCGACGCGCGCACCGATGCGAGCTTTGTGCTCATGGCCAGGACCGATGCTTTTGCACAAGAGGGGCTGGAAGGGGTGATCGAACGAGGCATCGCCTATCAGCAGGCGGGAGCCGATATGCTCTTTGCAGAGGCGATCGACAATCTGGAGCACTATCGCGCGATCAAAAAAGCCGTGGGTTTGCCACTGCTGGCCAATATGACTGAATTTGGCGTCACACCGCTCAAAAAGAAAGAGGAGCTGGGTGAGGCGGGTGTGGATCTTGTTCTCTATCCCTTATCCGTTAACCGCGCCATGAATTTTGCCGGGCTGGACGCCTTGAAGGAGATTCGTGAGCAGGGCAATCAAAAAGAGCTGATTCACCGCATGCAGTCGAGAAAAGAGCTCTATGAATTTTTAAATTATAACCCGAGTTGACGTGCTAATTTCACTCTGGGATAGCGCCAAGCGCGAGAGCTTTCGCTGCTGTCCGAGAGAGAAATTAGAGCGACAAATCAGGATTACAGGACCGGAGGTGTTATGACGAAGATGGGCGGACTGGCAGGCGTTGTGGCGGGGGAATCGGCGATCTGCCTGTGCGGGGAGGAAGAACAGAACTTACTTTATCGCGGCTATCCCATTGATGAGCTGGCCGAGCATGCCTGTTTCGAAGAGGTGGCGTGGTTGCTGCTGCGCGGGGAGCTGCCCACGCAGGAACAGTTGACAGAGTACAAGGAGGAGCTCAAATCTCTGAGAGGCCTTCCGACAAAGCATAAAGAGGTCCTGGAAAAGATCCCTGCCGATGCCAATTTAATGGATGTCTTGCGAACGGGCTGTTCTTTTTTAGGCAATCTGGAACCGGAACACTCAGGTAGTGTATCCTTTGAGATCGCGGACAGGTTAATTGCCTGTCTCGGCTCCATGATCCTGTATTGGTACAACTTCAACAGGCTGGGCAAGCGGTCGAACCTTCAAACTGAGGCAGACAGCCTTTCTGGACATATTCTGGAGCTTCTTAATGGCAAGGCCCCCTCCGAAGAGGAGCGGCGCTGCCTCGATGTGTCTCTGATCCTCTATGCGGAACATGAGTTCAATGCCTCCACCTTCACGGTCCGCACCATTGCGAGCACGCTTTCCGATTTTTACTCTGCCATTTGTGGCGGCATTGGCGCCCTGCGCGGGCCCTTGCATGGCGGCGCGAATGAATGGGCCATGGATCTGATCGAAACATTCCAGGATCCCGATTCAGCTGAAAAGGGGATTCGCGCCATGCTGGAGCGCAAGGAGAAGGTTATGGGCTTTGGCCATCGCGTCTACAAGACGCATGATCCCCGCTCTCCCATTATTAAGGAGTGGGCTAAGCGCCTCTGTGCAAAAGCGGGCCATGCGACTCTGTTTGCAATTGCGGAGCGCATTGAAGAGGTCATGTGGCAGGAAAAGAAACTCTTTCCCAACCTCGATTTCTATAGCGCCCTCGCCTATCATGCGATCGGCATCCCTACACCTCTTTTTACGCCGCTTTTTGTTTTATCGCGCATCAGCGGCTGGTCGGCGCATCTCTTGGAGCAACGCGCCAATAACAAGCTGATACGCCCTCTTAGTGAATACACAGGGCCTGCGCCCCGTGTGTGGATTCCTATTGAACAGCGGCAATAAACATGAGCGATGATAAAGGGCATGATGAAGCGATTTGGCTGCTGGCAGATTACGTAGCCGGGACGGACCACATCACGGAAGAGGCGCGCCAGACGGCCAGAATCTGCCTCGCAGATGCTTTAGGCTGCGCGATTCTGGCTTTGCGTTTTCCAGCCTGCAGAAAGCTTCTTGGACCGCTCGTGCCAGGGACGGTTGTGCCTGGAGGAAGCCGCATCCCCGGGACCGCCTATGTGCTGGATCCTGTGAATGCAGCCTTCAATCTGGGCGCCATGATCCGCTGGCTCGATTTCAACGACACCTGGCTGGCAGAAGAATGGGGACATCCTTCCGATAATATCGGCGGACTTCTAATGGTCGCCGATTTCATCAGCCAGCAGCGCTCTTTCACAGTTGGGGATCTCTTAATCGCCGTGATTAAGGCTTATGAGATTCAGGGAGGTTTGGCCCTGCTCAATAGTTTCAACAAACGCGGCTTTGACCATGTCATCCTGGTGAAGGTGGCAACGGCTGCTGTCGCTACCTGGATGCTGGGAGGAGATCGGGATCAGATTGCGGCCGCTCTCTCGAACGCCTGGATCGATGCAGGTCCCTTGCGCACCTACCGGCATGCCCCCAATGTCGGATCGCGCAAATCCTGGGCCGCAGGGGATGCGACGAGCCGCGGTGTGTGGCTTGCCATGCTGACGTTGAGAGGGGAGATGGGCTATCCCGGGGCGCTCAGCGCTCCCAAGTGGGGTTTTCACGATGTTTTGCTGGGAGGCGAGCCCCTGCAGTTTCAGCGGCCCCTACACTCCTATGTCATGGAGAATATTCTCTTCAAGGTGGCCTTTCCGGCAGAATTTCATGCTCAAACAGCTGTTGAAGCTGCTTTCCAGCTTCATCCGCAAGTACACAACCGTTTGGAAGAGATCGAACGGATTGAAATTGCAACGCAGCGGCCGGCGATGCGCATCATTGACAAAAGGGGGCCTCTCACCAATCCCGCCGACCGTGACCACTGCATCCAGTACATGGTTGCAGTGGGATTGCTGCACGGCAGGCTGACCGCCGATGATTATGAGGAGGCCGCTGCGCACGATCCGCGCCTTGAGATGCTGCGCAGCAAAATGGATGTCCTGGAAAATCTGCGCTACAGCCAGGACTACCTCGATCCGGAAAAGCGTTCTATCGCAAATTCCGTCGAGGTTCGCCTGAAAGATGGCACCATTTTGGGCCCCGTCGAAGTGGAGTACCCCTTAGGGCATCGACGAAGGCGCCAGGAGGCGCTTCCGCTCATCTTTCAAAAATTTGAAGAAAATTTGAAAACCCACTATGGGGCTGACAGAACGCATGAGCTGGTGGCACTCTTCCAGAACCACCAGCGGCTTTCTGCTATGCCCGTGCGGGAATTAGTTGAGGCTTTGGTTTAGCAGGCAGGGAATCGGCATTGTGCACCGAAGTATGCGCAGGAACTGCCGGCTTTTTCTTGGCTTCGTCTCCCCCTTTATAGACCAGCTTTGTATAGTTGTCCGTGATGCTGACGAGAAGGGTTGTCGCCAGGACATTCGTTGCGAGAAGGACGGCGGCCATGCTGACCGAAACAGGCAATATAGCGCTTGAGATGATAGTGGCCAGCGTGATCGACACGACGATGCGCGCGGAATGTGTGATCGGCTTAGCGGCATGTGCTGGGATGTAACGCTTCAAAGCGAGATGGGCCGCTCGGTCGATCAGAGCAAATGTGACACCACACATGGCGCCATGCAGCGGATTGACGAGAGGGGGTTTGCCCAGGGCGCTTTTCACTGGATGAAGAAAGCGGTCGCACATGTTGATCGTGCGGCCGGCCAGCAAGCCGACGCCTCCCGAAAAAAATGCATGCATCGACCAGGCTGCGCTCTGCGAAAGTTTGCTGCGCACATCTTCCCACTTAATCCCGTTCATAATCACCTTCAGAATTAATGATTAAAGAGACTAAGTATACCGCATAGCCGTTAAATAGACAAGGGGGAGCGTCAATACTCCCCCTTACCTGGATGGCGGGTTTAATGCTTAAACAACTTGTAGCCTGTCACCGATTGCAGCGTAGACCCATTCCAGACTGGCTAAGGTCGCGCGGGCTTTGGCAGAGGCAAAAGTGAATCTCACCCTTTTCTATATTTCAATGAAGCAAACGGTGCTATTGGGGGTTGATAACGAGCGGCAGCAAAACAGGTTTTTGAACAGCTGAGTTTATAGAGATCTGTTTTACTCCGGAAGCTCAACGGAGACGATTCCAGGAAGTTCCTTCAAGTGCTCATGAAATTCGGGTGAGGGAGTGACGCCCCAGCGGCTGTCGATCTGCAGGCTGGCAAAGGGGGCGTCCTGTTCCAGAAAGTCGATTTGCAGAGGGGTCGAGCCGCGATGCTTTTCCAGCAACGCTTTGAGCTTCAGGATATGGCTGAGGCGTCCCTGGTTTAAGTCCATTTTCAGCATGATTTTTTGGGGCATCTTGGGTTGCTCCTTAGCCTGCTCTTTTGGCGTGGCTTTTGTAGGTGCTTTTGTGGGAGCTTGAGCTCTTTTTCTCTGAAATGAGGCCTGCTGCTTGGCCTTGTCGAAAGCCTTGTCGCAGGCTTCAATCATGGTTTCGTCTGAGCGGGTCAGGTCGTCCAGCCAGCGGCAGGTGAGCTTGGGATTTTCCTCCCGTTTATCGACCTGCAGGACGGCGTAGAGGAGCTGATTTTCTTGTAACAGCTGACTTTTTTCTTCATATAGATCGGGCCAGACGGGAAGCTCATGGCTCTCCATGCCGTCGTTGATGGTCAGGATGGCGAATTTGCGTTGCGTTTTTGCTGAGAGGCGCACCTGGAGGGATTCGACGATGAAGGCGGCGCGGAAGACGGCGTCGTGGGCCATCTCCAGGCCTGCATTGAGCGCGACGCAGGAGAGGCGTTTGAGGATGGGGCGGTAGCTGTCCATGGGATGCCCTGTCAGAAAGAAGCCCAGGAGCGCTTTTTCTTTGAGAAGGATATCGAGCGACGAACTTTTGTTCTTGATTTCGGGAGGATTGGCAAAGCGGCCCTCCAAAGTATCTCCCAGCTTGGCAAAAAGGGACATCACCCCCATGGAGGCCTCCTCCTGCTCCTTTTGCGCAGCATCGTACATAGGCTCCACACTGCTGCGCAGCTGGTCGCGCGTCCAGCCGGTGCAGTCAAAGGAGCCGGCGTCTACGAGACTTTCAATGGCCTTTTTGCCCGCTTTTTTCAGGTCGACGCGCTTGAAGAATTGGTAAAAGCTTTTGAAGGGACCCGCTTTTTTGCGTTCCTGGATAATCGCTTCGACGACTCCTGAGCCAACTCCTTTGATGCCGGTCATGGCAAAGCGGATACCCTGAGGAGTGGCGACGAAGCGGTCGCCCGCCTCGTTGACATCCGGGGGCAGGATAGCGATGTTCATGGCGTGGCTTTCGCGGATGAACTTGGCCACCTTGTCCAGGTCGTCGCTGTCGCAGGTCATGAGTGCGGCCATCCATTCCTTGGGATAGTTGGCCTTGAGGTAGGAGGTGACGTAGGAGAGGTAGCCATAGGCGGCCGCGTGCGATTTGTTGAAGCCGTAGGAGGCAAACTTCTCCATCTTGTCGAAGACGCGCATCGAGGTCTCTTCGTCGATGCCATTTTCCAGGGCGCCTTTGCGGA
This sequence comes from Parachlamydia sp., assembly GCA_021372155.1. Classification (GTDB taxonomy): domain Bacteria; phylum Chlamydiota; class Chlamydiia; order Chlamydiales; family Parachlamydiaceae; genus JAJFUZ01. Next base: position 25,257 of record JAJFUZ010000299.1, read on the forward strand.
ATTTCTCGCGCTGCTTCGCCATCTGGTCGGCATCTTTTTTCCCCATGGCGCGCCGCAGCACGTCGCCCTCGCCGAGGGAATAGCGTGCGAGCTTGCTGGCGATCTGCATCACCTGCTCCTGGTAGACCATGATCCCATAGGTTTCCGCCAGGATATCCTTCATCCAGGGATGGTCATATTCGATCGGTTCGCGGCCATGCTTGCGGTTGATGAAGGAGGGGATCATGTCCATCGGACCGGGCCGGTAGAGCGCGCCGACGGCGATGATCTCTTCAAATTTATCCAGGTGCAGCTGGCGCGAAAGGTCTTGCATGCCGCCTGATTCTAGCTGGAAGATGCCTAATGTCTTGCCCTGGTTTAACAGGGCAAAAGTGGGCTTATCGTCGAGAGGCAGGTTGATCCAGTCGATGGCTCTTCCGGTAGACTCCTGGATGGCATCGACGCAGGTCTGGATGGCTGTCAGCGTCTTCAGACCCAAAAAGTCGATCTTAAGCATGCCCACCATCTCGACCGGCTTCATGGAGTACTGTGTGACGGGCATCTCCGAATCTTTCGCTGTGCAGAGCGGGATGTGCTCCATGAGCGGCTCGCCACTGATGATGATTCCTGCGGCGTGGATTCCCTGGTTGCGCACGGAGCCTTCGAGCTTCTGGCCGATGTCGATGATGCGCTGCGCCTCCTCATCCATCTCATACAACTGTCTCAGGTCCTGATCTTTCTCCAGAGCCTTTTCCAGCGTGATGTTGAGGTCTTCAGGTACGAGTTTGGCAATTTCATTGACTTTGGCTAAGGGCACGCTCAACACTCTTCCCACGTCCTTGATGGCCATTCTGGCTTTCATGGTGTTGAAAGTGATGATCTGCGCCACGTTGTCCTTGCCATATTTCTGCAACGTGTAGCGGATGACATCTCCACGGCGGTCCATGCAGATGTCGACGTCGATATCGGGATAGGAGATACGTTCGGGGTTGATGAAGCGCTCGAAGAAGAGGTGGAAGCGCAAGGGTTCGATGTCGGTCACGCCGATCAGGTAGAGGACGATCGACCCGGCTCCAGACCCCCTTCCCGGGCCCATGGGGATGCCGCTACGCTTTGCCCAGTTGATGAAGTCCCAGACGATGAGCAGGTAGTCGCTCATGCCTTTGGGAACGATCACCCCCATCTCATACTTCAATCTCTCCCGAACCACCTCCATCGGATCGCGGTCGGGATAGATTTCTTTGACCTTGGCCAGCCTCTCAGGCGTATATCTCACGGGGATGCCCTCTTCGCAGAGTTTCCAGAGATAGGTTTCAACGGCTTGGGTCTGCTCCTCTTTCGAGTAATTGCCCTCCAGACCAGGCGGCAGATAGACAGGGTAGTGCTTGGTCTTAAAGTCGAGCTCGACGCGGCACTTCTCAGCAATCTTCAGGCTGTTTTCAAGCGCTTCCGGAAGGTCGTGAAAGAGCTCCTTCATCTCCTCTGGCCCTTTGAACCACATTGCATGCGAGGCGTAGGTCATGCGCTTGGGGTTAGGGATGCGCTGCTTGGGGTTTCCGTACGAATCCCTTTCCCATACTTCGCATGGTTCGCCCGACTGGATATTGATCAAAATTTCATGCGCTTTCCAGTCGGAACGGTCCATATAATGGCTATCCTGCGTGGCCACGACGCCAATCCCAAGCTCCTTCCCAATCTCGACCAGCATGTCATTCAGTCGATTCTGCTTGCCGATCATCTCCTGATACTGCTGATAGAGCCACGATTCGCGGAACATGCCATCGTCCTGCAGTTCCTGCTCGCTCATCGGATGGCGCATCAGCTCCAGATAATAGTCCTCTCCAAAGAGCTCCCTGTGCCAGCGAATGACATCCATCAGCTCTTGCCGCGCCCCTTTCAGCGCCAAGTGGGCTACTTTGCTGCCCAAACAGCCCGAAAGGCAGATCAGCCCTTTGGAGCACTGCTTCAACAGCTCATCGTCGATGCGCGGATTGTAATAAAAGCCCTCGAGGAAGCCATGCGACGAGAGACGGCAGAGGTTGTGGTAGCCCTCATTATCTTTGGCCAGCAGGGTAAGATGGTAGCTTGTCCTGACCCCTCGCTCCGTCTTTTTGTCGAAGCGCGATCCCGGGGCGACATACACCTCGCAGCCGAGGATTGGCTTGACTTTGGCCTCCTTACACGCCTTGTAAAAGTCGACAGCGCCAAAGAGGTTGCCATGATCTGTCAGAGCGCAGGCGGGCATCCCGAAAGCGGCCGCCTTTTCGGCAATTGCGTCGATCGGCGCCATCGCATCGAGGATGGAGTATTGAGAGTGGACGTGTAGGGGTATCCAAGACATGGAAACAATATAGCGGCAAAGGCGATTTTTTGTTTATAATATAAACCATGGACAGCAGCGCAAGGGCCGATGCCCAAGGATTACAACATGGATTACAAAATCAAAGAATATTAATCCATTGTTCGTTTGAACAGGGGTCAGGCGATGTCAGCGCCTGCATGAAGATCCTGGATATTTATAAAAAGTACATGCAGACAGACCAACTCGCGTTTTGTATTGAAAATCAACATGCGGCCAGCCTGGAGTCATTCCAAGAATCATTGAAAGGGATTCGCGTGATCGCCTTAAAGGGCGGTGATGAACAAGAAGACAGAAGAGTTGTAGACGATTTTGCTCCCACTAAAGTTGTCGCGTTTCACACACACGGTCCCCTTGCCTCTTACCTGAATGTTAACCCCCCTATCCCAACCATCAATTTAGGGGAGTATGGCGATGACTCGTGTCATCCGACACAATTTGCACAGAGCCATCGTTTTGTTCAATATACATTAGGATTACAAAATGTTAAAAATGAATATAATGGATTAGGATTTCTATTCAGTCAAAAATTGATCGACTATTTTCAAGATAAAAATAATGAAAATCCCCTCTATCGCCTCAGTGCCTACTTGCCTCGTCTGTCGCCCCCGCTTTCTGCAGCAATTGCTGGACAAAATGAAATCCGCGATTTTAACTCAACGCATGCGCTCTACTTTGGGTACGCCAATAGCAGTGATTCTTACAATTACCAAATGCTCTTTATTGCAGCTATGATCCTCCGCAATGAGAACAAAAAGGATGGCAAGCAGAATTTGGTTTTTTGTCTGCCTGGACGTAACCTTTTTAATGGAGCAACGCCCGAAGAAAGATTTTCTCCGGAATTTGTGCGTTTTATGAAGGATCACGGCTTTAACCAGATCGAATTAAATGAGCGCAATTCCTCCAAAAATGAACTATTTGCCAAAACAACTCTATCGCTAACTAAAGATGCAAAAGCCAATCCTCGCAAAATTGTGATTGTCGCCTCTCCCTTGACGAACCCCGATTTTCTCGAAGTCATGAAGGCCTCAGAGAATGAAGTCTTATGCACTGGAGATCAATCCTTAAGCGAGGCCTTATCAGCAGGCAAGCGCCTATTTTATGAAAAATTAAGCCATAAAACCAATCATATCAATCGCTTGTGTGATATTCTTCAAAAAAGCACTCAAATTGAAATCCGGTATCCCCTCTATACGTCCCGCAGGAGTTTTCTAGAGCAGGCAAAGGAAATGACCGCCATCTTCGACAAAATAGATGTCGATAGCTGGAAAACATTTATTCATGAGTTACACGCCCATTATAGCTGCGAAGGACGCATTGTCCAGCTTGCAGGCAAGATTTTCTAGTTCAAGTTTTCCGACAGTTTGGATCATCCGATGGCTTTGGAAGAGGAGCAATCTGCCTACGATTGCCACCTTTGAATATGTTCAAATTAAGATGGGTCATTAACGCGGAGAATACCTCTTGGGGCATTTCAGGGAGAAAGAGATAGCGCAGCGAAGAGAGCTTTTGGATTGACGCGGGCAAAGAGACAAGCGGATTGCCTCCAAGTTCGAGATGAGTCAATTGAGACCTCTTCTAAGCTATAGATAAGCGCTGACAGGTCTTCCCAAAACGATTTGAAACTGGCAAGTGGGTCGGCGATGGTTGCGTGTAATCGGCGGCATGTTTGCGAAAGACGGGCTAGCTCAAGCAAATCCATCTGCTCCACGATCTGCACAAGCAGAGGTTCAGGGAGGGTGGTCAGGTAAACAGGCTGTTTGAGAAGGGTGTTGAGAGGCTTGAGATCAACTTTTTGGTTCAGAAGGTCAAAATATATAAAAACCTGATTGGCAAGCTGGCTGCGGAGAGGGATGTTGACGCTACACGCAGAGAAGGCATCGGCGAAGTTGCGCTGCGCGGAGAGGTTTATGCTAGCTTCTTGCATAAGGGAAGTCGCTAGTTCATCGATTTGGTTGACAGTCATTGTTGTCAGGTCTTGGCTAAGCTGCTTAATATGCCCAATCGTTTGCTCGACGTTTGCGTTGCCAGTAACAAATTGGTTCAAAGTAGTGAAAATCATTGAATTAATTGATAATTTTCATTAACATTACACTTGTCATGCCTAATTAGGCAAGGATTAGGAGTTGCAAAATGAATACATCAACACGACAAGCAAAGCTATTGTCTTTTTGCTCCACTCTCCTTTATTCCTGCATGCATTGGCGCTTTCATCGCTAACGCGTAACTAGCGTTCAGCACTTTTTTCACTTACAATTTTGCCCTGAAACATTCCTGTGAGCCATAGTGGCTCTTAGGAAAAAACAACAAACAACCTTTTGGAGGATTTATGAAAAAATCTTTTTATCATTGGACCCTTTGCGTTCACGCAGCTCGCTTTCTTTTGTCTGAGAAAATTTCGCAACAAAATAATTCTCAACCCACGGAGAGGATCACATGACAAGCATCTCATCTAAAAAGAGCTCGCTCCTGCTCGCTCCAGCAGAATATCTGGAAAAAGGGGGACAAAAAATCGTGTATGCCTTCAAACAAGGGCTACACTCCGTAGAGACTCTCACAGGGATTCCCAGCCCCTTGGGCTCCGTGATCCGCAAGATCACCGAAAGCGTGGGCCCATCACTCGCCTTTTTTGGCAGCAAGCAGCAATGGCAAGAGGTCGCAAAGCCCTTTGTCGGACTGGTCGAGGCGATCGACATCCTCGAACTCATCGGCGATGCGAACTACTTCTTAAATGGCGGGTTTGCTGAGGATAGGGCCAAAAAGCGCTATTTCTCTATCGCCGCCATGGCGGTCTTGACTCCTGCGGATATCATCACCATCGTCTTCTATGCCAAAGATGCTTTCAAGGTATCCTTTAAGGCTTTAAGCTCCTTTGCCGCCACTGTCGGCAGGATTCCGGTCTTTGGCCTGGTGACGCGCCTGTCGCTCGTCACCGTCGCTCGCATCTTAGCCACGGCAGGGTTTGCCTTCATGGCGATCGATGCCACTTATCGCAAGGCCAAGTATCAGAAGAAGATGGAGGCCTATGCGAAGAGGCTGTCAGATCGCAATATCCGGGTCAAGCCTGGTGATAAAGATCTCCGAGAGCTATTCCAGAAGGCAAACGTCGTCGAGCGCGATCAGAAAGAGGCGCTCGGGCGTGACTTCGTCAAGTACCGGAACAACTGCATCAAGATCAAGCAGGCAAAGCTTGACTTCTACGCCATGTGCTCGGAAATCGCCATCAAAGTGGCTGTCTTAGGCGGATTGGCAGCTGGAGCGACCCTTGTGGGCAGCCTGGCGCTGGCTTCGCTGGGCGCTATCGCCTTTGGTCTCGTCGGTTACAGGCTCTACTACAAGCTGACGACACACAAGCCAGCTTTGGCAAGCGTGATTTGATAAAAAGGAAAGCCATGGTGAGAAGCCATGGCTTTCCTTGTAAATATAGCGTTCGACAAATTCGATCATAAAAATATGTAACTTTTGCAATCAGTTTGATTTCGATTGTTAATAATTGCTGGAAAGAGTAATATATTTTGTTTTTAAGGAGTTGAAAATGAGTTTACAAGCCACAATTGTTACGCGCACGCGCACGGATGTTACTGTCCGGGCAGATTTGAGGCCACAGGATGAGAAAAAAAGGACAAAACTGTCTCCAGAAGAAATTGATCGTGTGAGAAAGCGAAGTAACGAGCTTGTTAACATCATCAGAGAGACACCGCCGAAGAAACATGAGGCGCTTACTGCTGCCTGGTCAGAATGGGGTCTACTAACCAGGAAAAAAGCGAAGCATACCACCGCAGAATTAGAGGAGAAATTAGAAGAGAAAGTCGTTAAGATTAAAGAATTAGAGAAGAAAATCGAAAAGCTTAACGTTGATTTGGCCTATAGTGAAGGGGCAGTCGTCCAGCAAGCAGAAGAATATAAAGAGACAAGGCAAAAATTCGGAGAATTAAGGAAACGTGTAGCTGAGCTTGAAAAACAGAAAAGCACCGTGGAAGGCAGAGTTGATGAATTGACAAAGAGTAATAAGGGCAGCATTCGCGAACAGGAACGTTTGCAAGCGGAACTGGCGAAATTACAGAAAGAAAGAGAGGAAGATAGTCGCGAGAGGAAACTGCTCCTACAAAGACGAGAAGAGCAGAGCAAGTGTTTGGAGCAAGCAAAAAAGAGCTATGAAGAGGAAAGAGATAAAAGGTGTTTGTACGCGGATGAGCTTAGGTTGGAAATTGCCTCGCGCGAAGAATTTCGAGCAGACAATTTGAAACAGAATGAACGAATTGTTGCTCTGGAACAGGCGGCGGCCACCAAGGAAAAGACGCGTGAGGAGCAGGAGGCTCTGTTGAAAAGGCAGCTTGAGGATAGCCGTGCGGGGCAGGAAGATCTTCAGCAGAAGCTTGCCAGATTAAGTTCAGAATCTGCAGAGAAACAAGCCAGGATCGACGCTCAAGGGGTTGAAATAACGCGATTGAAGGGTAATCTCACTGCGCTGAATCAAACGGCAGAGGCTCAACGACAAACTATTGATAGTCAAAGTCTTACAATAAGGAATCAAACCAGAGATTTGGCCGCCTGCATTACGGAGAGAGATGAGCTGAGAGAGAAGCGTGATGATAGAGTTAAGCTGCAAGATAAAATTGATGAACTGCAACACCAAGTTGAATTAAAGACTGCTCCAGCGCAAAATGGTGCAAACCCCAAGACAAAAAAGCCAAGACGAAAATAAAGCCTTGCAAAATGTAAAGGAATACATTCATGCTACCAGCAGCAGCCCCCACAATACAAGCAGCAGTCGTCTCCAGTGAAGATGAAGCCCGCAGAAGGCGCGAAGAGGCAACTTTTAATCCTCCTGATTATTTCCGTAAATTTATTCAGATTAATCACGGCACCAGCAATCAGGAGCTCTATAATCGCCGGTCGCTGGAGATTGTCAACGCGGCTGCAGAAGCTGTCAAAGCTGAGCTGAAGGCCAAAAAGGATCCCACTCTGATCTTCCGTAACCTGCTGGAGAGACTGGCAAGTGAACGGCAAACATTGGCAAAAGAGCTGGGATCTCCAAAAGCCGAGTTGTTCGGTCAGTGGATGGATCGCGATGGCTCCGACTCATTTTTGGCCACTTCCCTTGGCGGCGAGCAGTATCAGCGTTATGGCAATCGCATTCTTGAATTGATCCAGAAGAATTTGCGAGAGCTCACCAAGGCAAAAGAGACAACCTATCATAAAAATGACAAAGACTTTTGGAAAGGATGGGGTGATGATCAATGCAGGGTCTATGTCAAGGTGATCGGTCTGGATACCGTCCAGAGATGGACCCAGGTTCAGCAGGGCGGGGTCTTAACTAAGGAGAATTATGGGCGTTTGCACGATATCAACGAAGTGCTGGTGCAGACGAAAGATGGGATCAAAATCACCTGTGCGGATATCGGCAAGGGGTTATTGCTGCTGAATAACTGGTATACCCACTGCCCTGAGGCTAAAGGAACGCAGTTTGCGCACAATTTGAAAAATGGCTACATCCTCATGACAGTGGTGTTAAAGATTGAGGGAGTTTGGCGCACAATGACCTCCTATTTGACCTGGGTTTACGAAGACCACCCCTATCAGCTGACGGAAGAGATCATCGCCCGCATGGGGCGGGATTGCGTGGACTTTAAAGATCGCTTTGTGCGCAAGCAGTCGGCGGTGGTGATCCTCCACAATGCCAAGAAAGACAAAATCGATGCGGTCATCCATGCAACTGGCAAGATATTCGCTCAAATTGCCACGTGGGATGGAAAAGATCGTAAGCAGCTGAACCACTGGATCGACGAGGTAGATTATAACCTTGTGCAGCTCAATCCCTGGCTAAGAGGAGCGGGGGCAATCGTCAAGTATGTCGACGGCGTTATGCACAAAATCCATGGAGATGAGCTGATACCTTACGATTCCGAGAAATTTCCTGATCTGGAAGTGCATGCCAATCCTTACAAGCCTAACTTTATTAAAAACAACCATAAGAATTATAAATCTTAATAAAAAGATTTTATTCTAACATCTATATATAATATAATTTATATAGATAAGGAGGTTGTTATGTCAGGCACGGAGGGCCTTGGGGAAAAATTGTCCGCTTTTGCGAAAACGGGCGGGCAAGATATGAATATCGCCATTTATCAAAAGGGAAAATCCTTCTCTTTTTCTGTGACAAGGGAGCCAAAAGGACCCTTTGCCAAAGTCGGCAAGCTCTTTCAAAACATCAAAGAATTTTTTGCGCATCAAGGAAAGACAAAGCTCGATGCAGCCGCAACTGTCCTGGTGCTTACTCGCGCTGCGGAACTGGCGGAAGGGGCTCAAGAGAAAACCGGCAGTTCGAAGGCTTATTTCCAAGAAAGGATTGACCCCGTCGCTCGGGAACTTTTGAAGAATCTGAAAGAGATCAAAGCTCCTGTCCTGAGAGAAGCTGGGAAGAAGCTAGAGATCAAAGAACACGATAAGATCCAGCAAGAGGGTTCGCAGTCAGCGAATGCGCTACACGCTGAAAAGGAAGCGAAACTACGCGATGAAGTGGGTAAGGCGATTGCAGGATTGACCTCTCTGCAGGATCGCGAGATTCCCACGCTCAACGTCCAGGAAGCCGGTCTGCCAAAGGCTAATGCCCTCTTAATCAGACATGGCGAGGTTCTCCCTTCGGGTGTCCAGGATTTATGGAGGGGGGCGACAAGCTATAAAATCATGCAGCAAACCCCGGATGGCAAGGTCATCACACGGTTTGATGGGGCTAAAAAAAAGCAGGAAATGTCCCAAGCTTCGAAAGCGGAGCAGTCAGAAGCCTGTACCAAGGAAATTATTAAGATTTTTGGTGAGCGCATGCTGCCAGGGGTGGAGGAAAGAGAACGCTTAGAGGCCTCTCTTGGTGTAGCCGACTTAAACACAGATGGAAATGCTGTGACATGGGGCAAGGATTGGCAGCGGCTGGGCGCGCAAATAGGTTCATTTGACGCCCTGCTGACAGCCATGTCTCAAAAACTGTATCTGCAAGCCACAGGGACCTTGCGCTTGGAATATGGGATGGCGAGTCAGGGCCGCGATTTCAATCTGATAGATGGCGAAAAATCGCTAAGAAAATATGAAGTCACCTTTTTAGCCAACGGCAATATCCAGGTGAAAGTGCATCTGCCCTACGAAATGCGTGCCAAACCCCAAGAGGGCGAAGCCAAAGGGCAACAGCTGGCCTCGTTTCATTATGTCAGCACTTGGGAATTTGATCCCTTGATGTCGTCTTGCGAGGGCTTTAAAGCAGATGTGGAAAACCTGCAGATGCACGACGCTGGTCAAGCAACTCGTTAGGCAGTTGCTATAGCTGGCTCGCGCACATTGTCAAGGTCAAGAGAGTTATGCATACTTAATGAGGACAATCGTTGACCAAAATGCTGATTTCGTTGACCATAGAAGATTATTATGCTAGAAATCGTCAGTATTCACAAAGCGAAGACATCCTGCTAAAATTTGCGCAATGATCAAGCTCACTGTTCATCCAGATTCACAACAACCTCCCTACTGCTTTGAAAAAGCAGTTGTGGTGATTGGTTCGGGGCCTCTCGCACAGGCTGATCTCGCTATTCCCGGAGAAAATCTTAAACCTCAGCATGTGAAGATTGAAGAGCGCGAAGGGCGTTTCGTAGTGATGAACGTGGCTAATGATCCCTTTACTACGCTTAATGGCGCCCCTTTTGCGAAAAGAGCAATCCAGAACGGGGATATCATTCAGATAGGAGAAACCGCCATCCGCTTTGAAGGGAGTTCCTCATCCCCTCAGCGTCAACGCGAGCTCTGGGTGCATTCGGAAGAAGAATTGCGCGAGGTTCTGGAAAAGGCCATGGGTGCTATCTCAACCCCGCAGCATGCCTCACTCGCGCATCAGAGCGAGCCTCTTCTAGCGGAAGATGTCGATATCGAAAGAGAACTGGAACGTCTTTCTGAGCTTGTTGAAGATGAGTCCGAAGTTGAGCCGCCTGTTGTGGAATACAAGGCTCCGCAGCATGAGCCTCCAATCAGACGCTCCCTCAAAGATTTTTATTTAAGCGATGTGGAGGAAGATCCTGAAGCCAAAAAGGAGGAGAGCAAAAGCCCCTTCTCATATGAAGGGATGCAATGGAATTGGAAACTGATCGCCTCCTTTATCTCGGCTATTTTGATTCTGGCGCTGCTCCTCTCGCTGTTTTTCTTTTTCAGTACGAAGGCGAAAATCCGAGATAATGAGCTCAAGGTGGCCGAGGGTCTGGCAGATATCTCCATGGCATTGACCTATGCCCAGTTCAACCACATCCGTCCGCGCAACCAGAACTGGACCGATCCCGAATTTCTCAAAAATAATCTCATCTCTGTCCTGGCCGCTGAGTATTCGCCCATCATCTCTCAGGACATGCAAAGCCTCTTTAACAATGCAAACTATATCCTGCGCATCTACAACAGCAGCGACTTGGCGCACTATGTCATCATCGCCCAGCCAGCGCCCAGCCTGTCGCAGTGGGTGTTGCCTAAAGAAGCCCTTGTCGTCGATTCCAAGGCAATGGAATTGAGAAAAATGAAGGATTTAAAATCTCTCAATCGCCTGATGCTGAATCCAAATCCTCTGGATGGGTCGGCCACCAGCGAAGTGAGCCAGCTCATCAAACAGGGCGAGCTGATGCCGCTTGCCAAACTGGCAGGAAAAACCCACAGGCAGGGATTCAATCCGCCTAAAGCACTTGCGCTGCTTCGTCCGGGAGCAGAAAATCTGATCTATAACGCTCCGCGCTATTACCGCTTTGGCGAGCAGTTTTTGAAAAGGGCCATGGGTGTCGCCGCAGTGGGGAACAGCGATCAAATCAGCCTGCTTCAGGAAGAAATCGAAGGCCTCTCGAATTATCCAGACATTGTTCTATATGCCTCTCAAGGGATGCAGTGGACGGTGCGTGCCCAGAAGATGCTCAATTCACTCTCTCCGAATAATAAGCTTCTCCTGGCTTACCTGATGCTCAATTCATCCGGATATGTGGCCAGCAGCCATCTTTTGATGGATGAGGGCAAACCCACATTCGCCCTGCGCGATGATCCTCAACCCGAACGGCTTGAGCCTTTAGAAAATCCTTCTCCAGAGCCCGCTGGAGTCACAACGGTACAGCCTACTGAACCCCCAGCTGCTGCTAAAGAAGAGATTAAAGAGGATGCTCTGTTGGAGCAGCTGCGTCAGCTGAGTCATGCGCGCCATCAAGCTCTCCAGGAAGTCGAGAATGATCTGCTCGCTTTGTGGCTGGATCAGGATCGGGAGGAGGCCCTTGCCCTGTTGAGCCGCATGGAGCTGCTTTTGAAGAAGCATCGCGATCAATATCTCGGCCAGCCGGATAAGCTGCGCAAGCAGACCGCAGCCATTCAATTCCTTTCCAAACTGCAGCAGATCGTCGCTCAGTATGACAGTTTGCAGAAAGACCAGCGCGACGATCTCGTTGCGACTATAACCCGCCTGTATCAGGAACATCCCGACATGCCTTTTGAACGCTTCATGGACTACGTCAAGGAAGCAGGTTTGTAAGAATACTGAGTGGGGTAATTATTACTCTTGTACCGGAATCTGATTGTTGCTAAGTTTCCACCTTCATATTGGAGGTCTCCATGGTAGATTTGCTGAAACGTGAAGAGTTGCTCCTCGGTTCAAATAATCAAAAGCAGATCGATCAAAACTATCAAGAATTCATGGGGATCTTAAAAGAACGTGATCCCAGGCAATTTAGTGAAAAATTGCAGGTATTTACACGCAATCGACAACAGGTTAGTAACGTTCAAGTAAAAGCCCTGCAGATAACAAATGCCAGTCTCTCCCATTGCTACGATGGGAAACCCTTCAAAATTATCTTTCCACTTTTTAAACTTAAAGCTGGGAAAAGTGAATTTGTGAAGTGCGAAGCGTACATTGGTCACCAAATTTACAAGTGTCTTGTCACATGTGGTCATCTGGATCGGCTTACACCCACTTCGACAGAAACGACAACAGGACAGGTCCATCTCCTGGATCATCTGCCAGAACTCCTGCCGGCAAAAGGGAGAAGTATTGGTCTTTTTACCTTCCAAAATGGCATCAATAATTCGTTCGAAGATTTCACTTTGATGGGTAAATCGGTCTTTAAACATCTTGCTGAAAAGCCCCTTTGCATCGGCCTCTACAATCCCCACAAAGGCCTGCTCAAAGATCTTGAAGGAGTGCAGAATAAGTTGGATGGGATAATCAGTGATTCCGTCTGCGCCATGCAGGGAATGATAAAAGAAATTGCTACTAAATTGCGTTCGATCAACCCCCAACTTTTTTGGGCTCATATCTGTCATAGTGAAGGGGGCTTGATTGCTCAGACTGTGCTGGCTTTACTCCAAAACGATTATTATCTCGCTGATTATCTGAGAGCTCGCCTTTTTGCTCTTACCTATGGTGCTGTTCTCCCCATCCCAAGACTGCATGCCATGTCAATCAATAATTACTCGACAGGAGATATCGCCACTTGGCCACGCGTTCGACAAATGCTTAAGGATCTCGGTGAAAAGGCTAAAAATTATGATATCCGCCCTTTAGAGCCTATTGTTGCAGCCGTAGAACCTTATCCGGAAAATATTCCTAACAATTTTGCTAAACTATCTTTTTTGCAAAGGTTGCATCTTATCGATCAACTTTCGCGAGAAAAGCAATATGGCCTGTATGAGGTTGTCACAGCGGCCGCTTATGCATGTGCAGGAGGTGATCATGGCTTCCAAGGTGACACTTATCAGGAAGCTCTTCTAAATGATATAAAAGACATAAAACGAAAATGTATATAAAAATTCTAAGATACGCGATCTATTTACTCGTTTTT
>JAJFUZ010000312.1 GCA_021372155.1 Parachlamydia sp.
TGATTGTATCTCTTTGTTGGCTGTAAGTGCTCCAACTCTTTCATGAGATTGGCGAAACGGGTCGACTTAAAGATGGCCAAAATGGGTTTCCCCGCTTCAGCCAGTTGTTTTGCCAATTTGGGAAAATCGGTCAGTTTTGCGTCGAGTGTCTTAAAGATGAATGACAGGAATACGTCGAGATCTCTCTTTTTTCCGAGCAAGCGATCCAGTTGTTGCAGATCCCTGCTCAATTCTTTCGCGCGCGGAGGAAAGAGTGTTTTGAAGGTCTTCAGCGCAGCCCGAATCCTACGCGTCGCCACGCGCTTATCATGAATGGCTTCAGGCTCCAGAGCATGACGGCCTTTGCTGCCTTTTTTTAGCGGTTGGACATTGATTTTCAGGATCTGGTTGGTCAGGCTGTCTGCCGTGGCAATCATCTTCTCTCCTCTATATGGGTCATAACATAGGAACTAATAAAATTGACAAACGTATAAAATAAATTTTATCCTGTCAGAGTCGACTAACAAGGAGTCACTATGAAAACACCTCAAGTTGGTGAATTTTGCTGGAATGAGCTGGCGACACCTGATGTTGCTGCAGCTAAGAACTTTTATGGAAAAGTATTTGGATGGCAATTTGATGATCACGATATGGGCGAGATGACCTATACAATGGTTAAACAACAAGATAAAGATTCCTTCGCAGGGATCTGGGCTATTCCAAAGGACCAACAGAAACAGATTCCTCCTCACTGGATGGCCTATGTGCTGGTGGAAAATTTAGAAAAAGCTCTGGAAAAAGCCACCCAGCATGGCGCCAAGATCATGAAACCAGCTACAAATGCGGGTGATCATGGCCGTTTTGCCATCATCACAGACCCTACAGGTGCCCACCTGGCTTTATGGCAAGCGCTGAAGAAGTAGCTTCTAAGATTGCCTGTTCCAGCCAGCAGTCCCGCCAGGTGGTGCGATCGGCAAAACGCGGCTTGCCCAGTGGAATGCTGGGAGAAAAGTGGCCTTTGGGGGCTTGGATGAGGCCGATGTCGCGCCAGACGGTTTGTCTCCAGTCGTTGATCAGAGGGGCTCCTCCAGCCTCTCCTGACAATGTGGGAGCCCGAGAGGGAGAGATGAAAACAGACTGGCGGTTGAAGGGAATGGCTGTTTTGCCGTTGATCTGCATGCCGCAGGCAAAATCGGCTCTGAAGTAGATCGGAGAAAAGGGCTTGCCTTTGGAATCCAAAAGGAAACTCGAGTGCAGGCAAACCGGCAGGGGATTGTAGAAGGATGCGGCGCCTTTGAGCCGGCCATCGATATCGCCGATGATTCTGCAGGTTGTATGCGACCCGAGTTCGCCGTCGAGCCTTTCGCCCAGAAAATAGTGCGAGAAGGCATCTCCGGCACTGCAGGCTGTGTTGTCTGTGAGGATAATCACTTTCTTAGGGCGCTCGGGAGTGCCTCTGAAGACAGCTCCAGGACCATAATTTTGCTCATTCTGTTTCACAAAAAGAGTCGAGTTTGAGATGGTGTCGATCGCTGCGACATCGTTGAAAAACGCAAATCTGCTCGAATCAGCCAGGTCGAGAGGCTCGGAGTTTTCATTCCCTTTTTTAGTCCAAAGGTACTTACAGGCCGTGCGGTCATCCCCGAAAAACTCTGCCAGAGTATAGGAGAAGCCATAGCCTCCGTTGTAGGAGCGGATGTCGATGATCAGGCTGTCGCAGTCCAGTTCCGTCTGAAAGTATTTTGTGATGCTGGAGTAGACTTGAGAAAGCGCCTCGCGCCCATACTTGGCTGTAACGGGTACCTGAGGAGGGAAGGCAGCTGTAGGCAGGTAGAGGGAAGGATCCTGTGCCTCCTCATCCAGCCAGCGCAGATAGCCCACTCTTTTGCCGCCCGTAAGACTCGTTTGAATGAGGCCATAGTAGTAGGAATTGGAATCCCGCACATCATCTGTTCCTACCATAGCTCCATAGAGGGTATAATAAGCGGGATCGGGATTGTGCGGCTGCGGCTTGCCATCGACGACGCTGAGATTTCCCAAAGTGCCTACAAATTCTGCAGGCTGCTTGCCGGGAATGCAAGGTTTATACCCCACCGAGACAGGATCGAACTGATAGGGTCCTGTCGGGGTTCCTGAAATGGCCCAATAGAGATTCCTGGGTTTGGCAATGTAGTTGGCCATGACGATGTTGTAATCAAAAAGGGATCCAGGTGTCTGGGTGAGGCCGAATGGGTCATTGTAGGTCGCCACTCCGCGCTCAGCCAGGACAGGGTTATTGTAAAAGCCTGAGGGGACCTTTTGGCAGGTGCGCGTTCCGATCATATTATAGCCAGGAAACTTGGAGCTGCCCCAATACTGATCTTTTGCAATCGCCTCCTGGAGCTCTTTCCAACTGTCGATCAGAAACATGGAGCCCGGCTTGAAAAAAGCCACATGAGCATTATGCTGAGAGACTTTATAGAGCAGAAAGAACATGGCGCGAATGGCGGCAAAAAAGGCGGGATACTCCATACTTGAGGTAAAATGGTGGCGAACAGTGACAACAGGGGTTCCGGCAACCTCTTTGGCCCAGCCGAGGGCGTCGCGGGGAAACTGTTTTTCATTGCTGGAATCAAAGTCGAGCAAAAAGTGGTTGTAGATGTTGTGAAAGCTTCCTTTTTTGGGATCGATGCTTGAAGAGGCATCGACATGATCTTTGCTGGGATTCGGAATGCCACCCTCTTCGTCGATGGCGACTCCATTCACATAGGTGCCATTCAGCTTTTCCCAAGGTCCTTCGAAGCCTTTGATTACAACAGTAGAGCCTGCCGTTGCAAAGGAGAATTCATCGGTAAAGATATCTGTCAACAGATCCGTACTGGTAAAATCGCCAAATTCCTGCCTGTCATGTGTTCCTGGACGGCTAACTCGGATTCTTCGGATTTTCGTCTCGAATGTCAGCCCCTCTTCAATCATTTTCTGAAAGAGAGCTTCCGCGTCAGCATAAGGGAGATAATCCGCATCTTTCAGATGGGCGTTTTGCGCCTGGTTATAGTGAAGGAGCAGGGCGTTGCGGATGTATTGAGCCATCTCCACAGGATCGCTGGTGCCAAAGGTGCAATTTAAATCACCAACTGCTTCCATTTCTTCCACTTTATGGAAAATCACTGAGGTGGCGCCATAGCCCTCATACTCCGGTCTGGAATCGCTGCTGGCGCAGATTGTATGGCCGTCGGGCTGCAGCTTCAGCGACCAAAAGCTCTGACCCAGTGTGGGATCAAACAGAGGGCCATGCTTGTCGTGGACATGCACAAGTTCTCTGGAGCGGGGTACATAGAAATGGTTAAGTGCGATTCCCTCTCCCACATCGAGCGGAGTGCAGATGCGGGGATAATCCTTTGTGCCGCACAGCGTGCAGATCGTCACAAGAGGATTCTGAGTGGAAAATTGACTTGTATCAATGAAGATATACACATCGATGTCATCCGTCTGGGCATTGAAGCCAAAACCGCCCAAATCTCCGCGTGTGACGGATTTCCACCAGCCATGGAAGGCCGGATCGGGCCTGGTAACTTCATCAGTCGCATTTTTCCGATCCTCCTGATGCTGCTTGAGTTTTTCTAAAGCTCTTTTCTTTTGTTCAGGACTATGCGAGGGCCGCCTCGGATGACGCGCCTCTGCAGACATAAAAGTCAGGCAGATGATGGCCAGAAGAAGAAATGGTGTGTGTAAGTAGCGCATGCGCTTTATTTACGTCAAAATGGGCGCACTGTCAATATGCGCAGCAATTCCCGCTGCAAGAAGTGCGATTTTTGTAACGCAATTAAGCAACCGACTGGGATATATAACCGATTTAAGGGATAACACGATGTCTGAACAGATTTTGACAGCTTGCCTGCTATGGCATTGCCCGGATAAGAGAGGATTAGTCGCTCAAATCGCACAATTCCTGTTTGACCGGGGTGGCAATATCATGGATCTTGATGTGCATGTCGACGAGAATCTCTTTTTCCTGCGTCTGACATGGGACATGAGTCGTTTCAGCATACCCGCTGATAAATTAGAAGAGGCCTTCCTCCCGCTGGCCAGGCAGCATGATGCCAGCTATTCGATTCGCGTCAATCAGAAGAAGCGCCGATTAGCCATTCTGGTTTCCCAATATGGCCATTGCCTGCAAGAGATCTTATGGCGCCATAACTTAAGGGAATTCGATGTGGACATCCCGCTGATTCTGTCGAACCACGAAGACCTTCGATCCTTGGCCGAACAATATCGCATTCCCTTCCACCTCTTTCCGATCACGCCCGACAATAAGGCTCAGCAAGAAGAATTGGAAATCAAGCTTCTGAAGGAAGAGCAGGTCGAGACGATTGTCTTAGCCCGCTACATGCAGATCCTGTCGCCGCGCTTTGTCGCGGAATATCCCAACAGGATGATCAACATTCATCACTCATTTCTGCCTGCATTTGTTGGAGGAAGCCCCTACAGGCAGGCTTATGAAAGAGGCGTCAAGATTGTGGGCGCCACCTGCCACTATGTCACGGATAAGCTCGACGAAGGGCAGATCATCGAGCAGGACATTATCCGCATCTCGCACAAAGACTCCATTGAAGATCTGATCCGCAAAGGCAGAGATCTGGAACGTTTCGTGTTAGCGAGAGGCATCCGGCTGCATCTCGAAGATCGAGTGTTGGTCCATGGAAGAAAGACTATTGTTTTTGATTGAGAATACAGCCTCTATAGGGTCAGCTTTTGACTCTATAGAGGCTTAAGGCTCAATAGTAGGGATAGGACTGAGTATAGTAAGGCGTTGTCGGATAATAGTAGGTTGAAGTGGTGGGATAATAGGCGGCAGAACCTGCATAGCCTCCTCTACGATAGCCAGCGGCATAAGCGCCGGCTCGACTATACCCACCGACTCTTCCGTACCCAACGGCCCTTCCTCGAGCACCTACGCCCACTCCTGCTCTGGCGCCGCCTACTCGGGCGCCACCTGCTCTAGCGCCACCACCCCTTCGAGCAATTTCACCCTCATCGGAGCGTTCATCGCTGGCTTTGAGCAGAGCCATGGAGCACAATAGAATCCCTATCGATAAGATATACAACCTATATGTTTTCATGACTTCTCTCCTTATACCGGATTATAATTGGGAAGAGCATAAGGGGTCTGACCCGGAGGATAAGTCCCAGGATAGGTCGTATTGTAAGGTTCAGTAGGGTAGTAGCTACTCGGATAGCCATAGCCGCCAGAAGCAGCAGCTCCAGTGCGGACGCCAGCCCGGTAGCCAACAGCAGCCGCACCTGTCCGGCTGTACGATGGCGTTCTTTGGATGGCACCCCCCGCTCCAACGCCAGGGCGAACACCGACGCCAGGACGGCCAACGCCGACTCCCGCTCTGCCGCCACCGCCTGCTCTTGCGCCCCCTCTGGCAATTTCAGACTCATCTGATGCTGCTTCGACTAAGAGCAATGGGCATAAAACCATGCCCAATAAGAAAATCATCCGATACATTTTCATTGTTGCTCCTTTGCCACAGTGACGGCTTCAATATTGGGAATCGCCTGCCCATTCAGCTTGCGATCGACGGAAGAGAAGCTGTAGTGGGTATCGTCAACCTTTTTGTACACATTGGTTCCAGTGGCCTTTTGGCCATCGCTGAGCGTGTAGTTCATCGCGACTTCCCAGGCGTCCCCTTTTTTGGTCCAAATCCCAGTGCCAAATCCGCCGTCGGAATCAAATACCCAGGACTGGATTTTCTGCTGGACAGGGTCAAATCCGATGATCTGGATTCCTTCCATGGCTTCCAGACCATAGACGTCCATGGTGAAGCGCGAGATCACAAAATTGTTGAATTTATCCCAGCGGTTCGCAAAGGTAATCGTCACATCTTCATCCTGGTCTTTCCAGTTGCCGACGAGCCATTCAATCTCTTTTAATTTCTGATAGACGGGGGGAGCGGGTGGAACTTCGATGTCGGTCACGCTGTCGATGAGCCACTGGCCCTTCTCGCGGATGAGCTCGACTTTGCGGGCATTGCGCACAAAGATGCCCTGCTGGTTGCTGATTTCCGACACGCCTTGGACAACAGCTTGGTCTGCTTCCGTGATGTCGATTTTTTCCGGTTTAAATGAGAATTGCAGTTTGCGTTCTTTCAGCTCCTGCGCGCGCTGCTGGAGAAATTTGACAATCTCGGCTTTCCCTTCAATCGCCTCTCCAATGAGAGGTCTGCTGACATCAGCCTCGTCAGTCCAAAAAGAGGCCAATTTGTTTGCATCACCCTGGTTGATGGCCTGAGTAAGTTCCTGCAAGCGCTGGGTAATCTGGTCTTTAGTAGCTGAGTCAGCTTCTTTAGCAGACAGAGTTGACAATAGCCCTTGAAGGCAGAAAATGGATATCGCGAAAAATTTTCTCATAACCTCACCTTGTTGTTAAATCGCATTATGTAAAATAAATTTTTGGTGTCAAACATAAATTTTGGATTAGGTGGTCATGAAAAATATAATCGATTGAATTAAAACGTTCATTTTGATATATTAACTATAATTATGCGATTATATTCATTAATAATAACTTTGGCTATAAGCAATATATTATTTGCGTCTGAGCCAATTTTACTGACGGGGCAGAATCTTCAAATTGAAGAGGTTGTCCGGGCTATGAATGACCCTGTCCAGGTCAAGATTGACCCCTCAGCCTGGGAGCGCGTGCGCCGATCCCACGCCTTGCTTCTTCAGGCAGCCAGAGAAGATCATCCCATTTATGGCCTCAATCGAGGCGTCGGACTCAATAAGGATCGCACGATATTTCAAGGCGACACGATCGATCCCGAAGCGCGCGAAGCCTCTGAAAGATTTAACCGAAACCTGCTCTATTCCCACAGCGCCTCTGTGGAGCCTGAACTGTCCAAGAAAATTATCTTCCCTGTGATGCTGATCCGTCTGAACACGCTTCTGCAGGGAAAGGCCGGAGTCGACCCGGATGTCATCACACTCCTCGCAGCATTTATCAACCACCATATCCAGCCGGCGGTTCCCAGCCGAGGATCATTAGGCGAAGCAGACATCACCATCCTCGCCCACATTGGGCTTGCCATGATCGGTGAAGGAGAGGTCATTTTTGAAGGCCGGCGCATGCCCTCCAGAGAGGCTCTGAAGCGCGTTGGTCTGCAACCCCTCGTCCCATTTGGCAAAGATGGCCTCTCCATCTTAAGCTCCAATGCCTATTCAGCCGCCATGGGCACAATCCTCATCCATCATATCGAGAAGCTGATCGACCGTGCTGAAGACACCTTTGCTTTAAGTTTAGAGGCTCTGAATGGCAATGTGGCCCCTTTTCTATCTGATGTACAGATTTTACGTCCCTACAAAGGGCAAATGGCCTCCGCAGAGAAGATCAGGCAGGCTCTCGCAGGCAGCTACCTCTGGGATAGATCGCAAGAGAGAGCTTTGCAGGATCCCTTGAGCTTCCGCTCGGCCAGCCAGGTCCATGGGGCCGTACGCGACCTTCTCCACAGCATCAAGGCCAAAATCTGCATCCAGATCAACCGCTCAGACGACAATCCCGCTGTCGTTCTCGACGCTGTGCCCTCTGCAGATGCGAAAGAACAAGAGAGAGCTTTCTATGTCAAAGGCATTCCAGGGGCCGTTTTTCCAACCGCCAACTTCGAACCCATCAACTGGGTGATCGATTATGAAGCCCTCGCCATCGCCCTCAGCCATCTCTCCCATCTTTCGACACAGCGCATGGTCAAGCTCGTAGACGAACGCTTCACCAAGCTCAGCCGCTTTCTCTCTGCCGATCCTCAAACGCTCGCCTTCGCCACCATCCAGAAGACCTTTATCTCGCTCGATACCGAGATACGCACGCTCAGTTCGCCACACTCCATGGACTATTTTCCAGTGGCAGGGGATATCGAAGACCATGCGACGAATGCTCCGCTGATCCTGCACCGCCTTTGCTCCATCGTCAGCAATTTAAACTATATCTTCGGGATGGAGTTGATGCACGCTGCCCAGGCGATGGACTTGCGCAAACAAAAGAATCCTTCCTTGCGCATGGGACATAAGACAAAGGCCCTTTTTGAAGCTTACAGGAAGCAGATTAGCTTCCTGAAAAAAGATCGACCTCTCACAGAAGATATTCACAAAAGCTATCAGTTTTACCTGTCTATTTAATCCGAGCATCACGTTTTTCCATGGAAAAACGTGACAATTGAAGTATGATGACAATCAATTCCCGAGAACATAGTTAAAAATCAGCGGGGCGACAATTGAGGCATCCGACTCGATGATGAAGCTTGGAGTATCGACGCCGAGTTTTCCCCAAGTGATTTTTTCATTGGGAACGGCTCCGCTGTAAGAGCCGAAGGAGGTGACGCTGTCGCTGATCTGGCAGAAATAGGACCACAAAGGCACATTTTCCCTGAGATCCTGCTTGAGCAGGGGAACGACGCAGATCGAAAAATCTCCAGCGATTCCTCCGCCGATCTGGAAAAAGCCCATGTGGTAATGCTGGCTTTGCTCGCGATACCAGTCGACCAGGTGGGCCATCTGCTCCAGTCCCGATTTGACCACGTGAAAATAGCGAATGTCCCTCTTGATGACATGGGAGACAAAGACATTGCCTAGAGTGGAGTCTTCCCAGCCGGGGGTGATGATGGGGAGCTGTTTTTCCTTGGCGGCTAAGACCCAGGAATCCTTGGGATCAATTTCAAAAGCCTTCTGGATGCGAGGCTGGTCGAGGAGCTGATAGATAAACTCGAATGGAAAATAGCTTTTCCCTGATTCGTCGGCCTTTTTCCATAATTTCAGCATCTCCTTTTCGATGCGGCGAATCGCGGTATCTTCCGGAATGCAAGTGTCGGTGACGCGGTTCATTCCTTTTTCCAAAAGGTTCTGCTCGTCGTCTTTAGTCAACGATCGGTAGTGGGGAACGCGCAGATAGTGCTTGTGGGCGACAAGATTGAATATATCCTCTTCCAGGTTTGCTCCTGAGCAGGTGATGGCATGCACCTTGTCCTGACGAATCATCTCGGCCAAAGAGATTCCTAGTTCGGCTGTGCTCATGGCGCCAGCCAGGGTGAGCATCATTTTGCCTGGCTTCTGCAGGTGGGTAATCCAGCCCTGAGCGGCATCGACGCAGACAGCAGAGTTGAAGTGCCTGAAATTTCTTTTCATGAACTCGCGTACAGTCATATTTGTCCAAATTTGTAACTTAACAGTTTATAAAGCAGCTTCGCAGCCACGTAGTCCGGAGCGGGATTGCCAGGTTGCGGGCAGAGCTCCATGATGTCGAATCCCACGATCTGTTTGGCCAGGCGTTTGAGCAGCGTTGTTGCCTGATTCCAATCCAATCCGCCTGGTTCTGGTGTGCCTGTCGATGGCATCAGGGAGCTGTCGAAGGCATCGAGGTCGAATGTGAGGTAGACGGGTCCAGTGAGCTTTTCGGCCACTCTGTCCATCCAGGAGCCGTGCAGTTCATGGGCAAAGAAGGTATTTTCTCGATCGAGAAAGGGGAGCTCTTCAGATGCCAGGCTGCGGATCCCCACAGAGACGATTTTGGCAACCTGGGGAATCTCTTTGACCCGTGCCATCACCGACGCGTGGCTCCAGGGATTATTCTGGTAGGCAGGTTGCAGATCGGCGTGGGCATCCAGCTGGAGGATCGTTAGAGATCCGTGGTGTTCGGCGTGGGCGCGTATCGAGGAGTAGGAGATCGTATGCTCTCCTCCAAGGGTGACGACAAATTTTTCTCTCTTAAGCAGCTCTTTTGTTCGCTTATAGAGGGCTTCTAAAAGCGCCTCTGAAGAATATGCCTTGATGGGTTTTTCGGTAAAAATGCCTTTTTGATAAACTTCCGATTGTGTTTCAATGTCGTAGAGTTCCATGTTGCAGGAGGCTTCAATTAAGGCCGCAGGCCCCTTTTGGCTGCCTTTGATGTAGGTGGAGGTCAATTCAAAAGGCACGGGAAGAATGACGATTTCGTAAGAATCAGGTTGAGACAATCCGCCATAGTTTTGCATCAGACCACCAGATAGGTATAGCTTTCCAAGGCCTGTTTGAACAACTTTTTCACCTGGGCAGAATCTGCGGTCGTAATCCGACCGGACTGCAGGCAGCTTTCAATCAGCTCGTAGAGCTGCGTTTTGAGTTTATCCGTATTAAACTGGACATAGTGCAATACCTCTTCGATGGTGTCCCCTTCGACCAGTCGAGACAGCTCCCACTGCCCATTTGCGCCCAGTTCCGCGTGGACCACATTGGTATCTCCAAAGAGATTGTGCAGCCCTCCCAGGATTTCCTGATAGGCCCCGACCAAAAAGATAGCCAGATAGTAGGGCGTTCCCTGGTATTCATGCAGAAGCAGGTAATGTTCGGGATCCCGTTCCCCGATAAAGGCGTCGATTTTGCCATCGCTGTCGCATGTGAGATCCGCCAGGACTGCCTGATGCGTCGGTGTTTCGTTCAGTCTGTGAATGGGCAGGATGGGGAACAGTTGCTGGATCGCCCATGAATCGGGCAGAGACTGGAAAATAGAAAAATTGCAGAAGTAAGTTTCTCTCAGCATTTTGTCAAGCGATTCGATTTCTTCTGGAACAGGTGTCAGCTGTCTGTAACAGTTGCGAATCTTTGCCAGAATGATCCTGGAGATCTTCTCAGCGCTGGCTCTCTCTTCCAGAGTCAATTTGCCATAGAGGAACTGCTCCAGGATATCTTCCTTTAGCTCCATCACATCGTGGAAGGTTTCGCGGCAATTTTCGAGTGTCAGCTCCCTGTTTAAGCCCTGAAGGGTTTGGATGATGGCATGGTCGCCAGGGTTTTGACCGATTTCTGTCGGTGTTGTCGTCACATCGATCACCTCCGTGATCAGCACGGCATGGTGAGAGGTCAGGGCACGCCCCGATTCCGTCACAAGTATCGGATCGGGCACGCCGGTGGCAAGGCAGGCTTCGCCAATGATTGAGACGACATCGCGCACATACTCTTCCAGGCTATAGTTCATCGAAGAGTCTGACTCGCTCTTCGTTCCGTCGTAGTCGACGGCCAGGCCACCGCCCACGTCAAAGAAGCTTAAGGAGGGAGCTTGCCTGGCCAGCTCGGTATACATGCGTGCGCCCTCTTTCAAGGCGCGGATGATGGACTCGATCGTGGTCACCTGGCTGCCCATATGGTAATGAAGCAGCTTGAGCCAATGGGTTTTGCCGCTGGCCTTCAGCTGTTCCATGCAGCTGACAATTTCATATGGGAACAGACCGAATTTGGAATGCTCGCCTGCGCTGCCTTTCCATCGTCCGCTGCCTCCCTGCGACAGTTTCATGCGCAGGCCGATCTGAGCCTCGACGCCAAGCCTCTCAGCTACATCAAGGACCAGCTTCAATTCATAGGCTTGCTCGATGATGATCAGCGTCCGGCGTCCCAACTTGGCCGCCATTAAGGCCAAGGTAATATATTCGGAATCCTTATACCCATTGCAAAGCAGCAGATGCTCAGGATTAGATTCCAGGGCCAGCACAGCCATCAGCTCAGGCTTGCTGCCCACCTCAAGACCCATGATCTGTTCCCCAGCTTGTTGGACGGTTTCAATCACATGCCGCTGTGGATTGACTTTGATGGGAAATACCATTCTGTGGGTATTGCGGTATTTGAACTCATGAATCGCGGATCGAAACGCCGCGCTCAGCAGCTGGATTCGGTCGCGGAGGATCCCGTTAAAGCGAATCAGGATGGGAGCATCGATTCCCTGTTCCACCAGGGATTGGGTCAATGCAAACAGATCGCCACCATCGCCCTTTCGATCAGGTTTGACGGCGACATGGCCGGAAGCGTTGATGCTGAAGTAACCTTCGCTCCAGCGCTGCACTTCAAATGGTCGCTTATCCTGCATGATTCTGCATATAGCGAAAATATCTAATTAATAAACTAGATTATCTAAGCCTTGAGCCACAGGATCGTCATTTGTTCCTGCTGAATTTCAAAGGTGAGAGCAACGCCTTTCAAAAGTACTTCATTCAAACAGCAGGTTAATGTTCGGGAAATAAGAGATCGATCCGTTTCCGTGAGAAGTGACGGATCATTTTTTAATGAAATTGTTTCGATTGTTTTTGAGGAGAGTTCGAAGACAGATTCGGGTTTTTTGACCGGGAGCAGATACTTCAGATGTCCGCATTGGTGATAGAAAATGTTTTCCTGTCTCGGGCGGACATCGCGTAACCACTCCACATGAAAAATCTGAGGGATTGAGGAGTCAAACGGGATAGGATTGATAAAACGGATGACGGAGCAGCAGGCTGCGTGGCCAAGCATCTTGACGATCCCGATGCACGGCAAATGGCTGACGTTTTCCTTTTCAGCTGCCGACTGAAAGCTTTCCGCGAATTTTGTCGTGATGGTTGTTTCCAAGGATTTATTTTTTGGGGTGAGTTCAGCTAGGGTAATGGGTCGAGAGCCATCGCGGTTTGGAGCTGATTTTCCACAGGATGGGGGTTCTCCTGGAAACATGGCATTAACTGTACATACTGTGAGAGTCATGCGCACATCTTATGCATGTCTTTCTTTAAAATGAAATTATTTTTCTGTAAAAAATAAATTTTATAGTTATTATAATACTTTACTACAATAAAAATTTTCTTAAATATGACTAATTAATTTATGATTTTATTTTTTCAAGGTTATGTTAGTATATGCGTTTTCATAGGAGCTTAAATGGCTAATAATATTGCACTTTTATCAAGTTCACCGATTCAGCAACGCGACCCATCTCCCCTTCGACCCATAGCTGTGGAGTCAGGGCCCATGAATGAAACAATCGCCAAAGTGGCAGATTTGGCTTTGCAGAGCAATTTTCACCTGCCACCCGGTTCTCCTCGAACACCTACCAAAGCTCCAGCAGCTTTGATCACCACACCGCCCAAATTTATGTCGATGTCCTCGCCTGAAAGTCCCGCTAAAGACGAGTTGTCGCCACCTTCTTCGCCCTCGTTTAGAAGGGCTTTGAAACCCTTAAATCGGGCTGCGCCAGCGAGAAAACCAGGCCGAAAACCTGCTTTGCTTGATTTTGAAGAAGAGGATCTCAAGCCTCTGAAGACACCCCCTGCGAAGAAAGGGGACACTCCAAAGCAAACTCCTGTCGGCAAATTCATCGGACATGCCAACCAATTGACTCCTGACCACACCGCGACTCGCAAAACTCTGGAATTTCAGGGAAAAGCCATGGAAAGTGCTGTTAATCGGCCGTCTCCTGATCGGCAAGAGGCTTTGGAGCGACTCGGCCATTGTGCCAGGAGTGCGATGCAGCGATCGCTCATCCTTAAGCTTATGACAGAACCTGGAAAAGTGACAGGCATGCTAGGTTGGAAAAATTTTAGCCCCTGCTGGCCTGCTGAAGTGTTCCAGCAGGTCGTTCGCCATTCCAAACCTGGCAGGGATCCTGCCAGAGTGCTTTTAAATCTGACGCACCTGGATAATCTGGAATTGACTGAGGGAGGCCAATCGGTCAAAGGCAAGCATATCCACGATCAGTATCTGCCTGGAGCATGTGTCAACCGCAAGACTCAGGTCTGGTGCGCCATGCAAAAAGTGGATGCGGCTGGCTGTCTCAAAGAGGCCAAATTTTCGACCTATTTTCCGCTCCTGCGTTGCTCGCACCAGGAGATCATCGATTTAGTGACGGAGGCTCTCCAGACTCCTATGATTGCGAATAAGGGGGGACTTGTCCTGGTGCAGCCAAGCGGCAGTACCTATTGCGTGGAGATAGCCATGCACAACAACATCATCTCGACCGTCATTCCCATTCTGGATTATGGGGTTTATGCGTCAAACACTGTTTTTAATTATGACCTGTATCAGGACGCGACTCTCCGCCTTTCGGCTCATCAGATAGCCCTGGATAAGGTGCTTCCGGTGATTCGGGCTAAAATTAAAGAAGATTCACCTGAAATCCGCTATCAGTGCAGCAATGGAGACTTGATTATCGATATCGCCTATTTCTTGAAGGAGGCCGGCTTTTCCGATTGTCCCATCCAAAAAGGCATTCTGGTGCGCTTCCCGCGATCGGAGGTCTTTCGTCCCTAAAGGCATTGTTGCATCATTTCAGTCATTCATCTTCAGGTGATTTTGGCTGTCTTGAAAATTCGCCATCCTTGCAGATAGCGCTGCGGCTATCTGCTGCGGATGGCGAATTTCCAATCCAGTGCAAAATCCCACTGAATCTGAATAACTGAAATGATGCAACAAAGCCTCTGAAACATTTGCAGAAATATGGTGGCATCGAGTATTGGTTTCCTATGACAATCGACATGCCCAGGCTCCATTCCCGCATCGTCTCATCCTCTGAGAAGCTCGAGGGGCTTGCGCAATTTCTCAAAACTACCCACGTTTCCAGTATCCTGGTGATCTCCGATCACCAGGTGTTTCCTTTGCATGGCGAGCCGTTCCTGCAGCTTCTCGACGAGCTGGGACAAACCATCGCTCCTCCGATGCTGATCCCTGCGGGAGAAGTTTCCAAAAGCCTGGCCACGGCCGAATCCTGTTGGACGCATATGCATGCGGTGGGCATCGATCGCAAGTCTCTTGTCATTGGACTTGGCGGAGGTGTCGTCACCGACCTGGCTGGCTTTGTGGCCTCCTGCTACATGCGCGGAATCGCGGCCGTCAACATTCCAACCACCCTCATGGGCATGGTGGATGCCGCGATCGGTGGCAAAACGGCCGTCAACCTACCCACAGGGAAAAATCTGGTCGGAACCTTCTATCATCCCAGGCTGATCCTCATCGCGCCCCACTACCTAAATACGCTTCACGAGCGCGAATTTCGCTCGGGGTTGGCTGAGGTGATCAAGTATGGGGTGATTCG
>JAJFUZ010000325.1 GCA_021372155.1 Parachlamydia sp.
CCCCACTTTCATCACAGGATGGGCGGCTGAAGATACCCTTTCTCCAGACAATGCCTATATCGCCCAGCATCACCTGATGGCGTTCATCACGAGTGGTGTCGGGATCGCGCATGCTCTGTTTCGCTACCTGTCCATCCACAGACAATGGGAGATGCCTGCATTGATCTATGTGAGCTGCAGCGTTTTGACTGTGCTTCTAGTGGGCATCACCGCAAATTACGGTGGCCTGGTCATGTGGGGAACTTCTGTTTTTACAATTTGAATTTAATAATATAAATCGTTAAGCTTGTTTATATTACTATGTCGGCGATTTCAAATTATTTACATTTTCCGCACTCTTGGCCTCAGATAGTTTCGCGAGAGTCTACGGACAGAATCAAAAAGATTGGACAAAGAGCTTTTGTCCAGCTGGCTATATCTCTGTCCGCCAACGTGGCCTTCTGCGCGATCTTTGGCAGCTACATGGTCCCTCCAAGTATGACTCTATTGACGGTGGCACTGGGCGCTGTGCTGACGGCCACCCTTGTCACATTCACGGTCAAGGCTATCTGGCGCAGGTGCCATCCAGCGGGGAACAAACCCTTCCTCCCTGTCTGGTGGGATCAGTGGAGCGGCCGCCTGGCGCGAATGTCACTGGTGAATACCCTCACTTTAAAATTGAATCGCTATATCCATGAATGGGGCCATGCGGGCGCCGCTCTCCTCACCTATCAAAAGGCCCATCCTGAGGTAAGGGTGAGCTTCCGCCAAGGTTCGACTACGTACGCGGTTTCCCACGGTCTAACCCGTTTCGGAAGATTTCTTGGTGAAAAGCGCGCCCTGATCTTCACGACGGCAGCAGGCCTTGCCGCCCCTGTGCTATTGGCCATGGCCGAATTTGCCGCTGCACATCATCTGCATGAGAAAAACCCTGCTGCGAGCGAACTGCTGCACGCGCATGGCGCAAGCCAGCTCCTGGACACTATCCTTTATACTGGCTTTTTGGCATTCCAAACCTCGAAAGAGGTGACGATCCACGATTCGATGATGCTGTGGAAGATCGGGAGCATTCATCCCGTGGTGACATTTGTGAGCCTGATTGCCCTGCCTGTGGCCGAGCTCTGCCTTTTCTACTACCTTAGGCAGCGGAAACGACTTAGTCCAACAGCTGCCTGACGGCCACAGCGACAATCGCTCCAAAAAATATGAAGGGAGCCGAGATGAAGAAGGCTATCAAAAGGCCTGCCAGGATCAGGGTGCGCACGAGCCCCAACTTGTCGATCCATTGAGAATACGTTTTGAAAAGGCCTGCAATTTCAGGTGCAAAATAGAGACCAAAGATGACGCCGATCAATGCCCCTGCATAAGCGGGCTGGTAGAAAAGTAGAAAGAGGCCGGTCAGCATCAGGATGTAAGCCAGCATGTCGCGCGTATTGCTCGAGGCATACCGGACAACCTGATCAACCTTTTCATGCTGCTTTAACGATTCGATGGAGCTCTTCAACTTATCTGTCAAAGACTCCTCGTTCTTTTTGGGCTCTTGAGGAGGCGTGCTCATCTGGACTCCTTGATAATTGATTCATTATATGGGTAGGCTGTCTGAGATACTTCCTGCAGCTGCTTCCAGTATCCGCGATCGAGCCAACCCGAACTCCCGTTCCAATAAAGATAAAAGCAGAGTGCCCCCCAAAAAGGCAAGATGAAATAAGTTAATTTTAAAAAAAGGGGTACTTTAGCATCGTATGAGGCAATGGCCTCATCGCCATAATGTTCTATCTCAGAATGCTCTTCATTCATGGCTTCGGTTCTCCCTCATCGTCCTGCATCATTCTGATCTTAGGCTCTTCGTCCATGTCCAGCCTGTTTTTTCTCCAAAAATAGAGGAAGGCGAAGAACGCACTTCCGACAAATGCGATAATAAATGCGTAATGAACCCAGGTACCGCAGGCGCCGATCGTATCAATCACTTGCTCATCCATTAGCGTGGACCTTCTATAAGTTGAGTGGTGTTGACGGGATCCTTGCCCAGCCACCAGGCTTGTGTGGGCGGAGTGATGCGCGTTCCCTTTGTCATCAGATATTGATAAAGGGCTTCAAATTTAGGATTAGGAAGACCCGAATTTGGTCCCGATGTTCCTCTTGGATCGAAATCAAAAATATGGCGAAAGGCAGGCATGATAGATCCGAGACTGGCTGTCTTGGGTGACCAGAAATGACCCTTGTGCCAGTCGCGGCTGGGACGCTTGATCCCTACGCGGGAGAGGTCAGGCCCGATGCGGCGGGTGCCGGGAAAGGTGATGTGCTGGTAGATATACTCGCTTGAGGAAGATGGGGGAGCAGCATATTCAGCTGAACCATTCAAAACCACATCCTGGACTAGTGTACGCGTCTGGTCCGTATGGCAGTACCAGCATCCTTCAATTGCAAAAAGATGCTCGCCTGTGCGGATGAGCTCCGCGCGCGATTTGAAGCCCAGGCGATGGCTCTTCAACTCATCCAGGCTGGTAATCTTCACTCCCCTGGGGTCATAGCGCCAGCCCTCCCCATCGCCGAAACGAAATCTGGAAACACGATATTCTTTTGGATTGTGGATATAAATAACCCCCTCATTAGCATGATAGGGCTGTTTCATCGAATCGTCGAGGATGATATAATTGCGGTCGACCCAGTCTTCAATGGCTCCATCCACAGGGGCGACAGCAAAGGCCTCGCGCCCTCCGGGCTCATAGAGCTCCAGAATGTCAAAATTGGGTTTGATGCCTTTTTCTGATTTCTCTTTTTCCCACTCGCTCTGCAATTTGACACGCAGCTCTGAAGCAGCTTCAGCCAATTTACCGACGGGCTGTCGAAGCATTAGAAGGCGGGAAGTGAGCTTGATTTTCGGATCATCAAGATGCGTCACATAGCCCTGTAGAGCCTCAGGAGCAACGATGCGCACCTGATAGGACTCTCTGAAGGCCAGCAAGGTGAAATCCTCTTTGAGATGGTAGACAAACTGAAGGTCTGTCGTTCCAGTCTGGGAGCTGCCGATATATAGGTTGGGATCTGAGATCTCGTACATCTGCACCTGGTAGGAGCTGGTAGGTCTTGTCCATGTGGGATCGATATAGCTGGGACAAATCAGCGTGACAATGACGGCTCCCGAAAATAGCAGGATGATGCCGATTATTGTCAGGACGGCGGATTTGTCCAGATTGTGGAGGAAATCTTTCATACAGTCGCTGGCTGCTCCTGCTTAGCCGGCTTTAAGACAACCGTATTGAAGATGTTGACCGCGAAAAGCATGTTGGCAAAAAGAATAATCACCCCACCGATTCCGCGCATGATCCACCAGACACGCATATCCGCGACAGTCTGCAAAAAGGGCAGTATCGTGAGATTGTAGTGATACTGTTCATATGTGGTCCCGTTTGCCCATGTCGCCCACTGCATCCCCTGCAGAAAACCGCCCACCCACAAGGCCATGAGAAAGGGGATGCTGCCCAGCATGTTGAGTGAAAAATGCCAGTCAGCCAGCTTGTGGGACCAGAGGGGCTTTCCCGTGATCACGGGGATTGCCTGGTAGATGCCAGCGATGGCGAAAAAGGTGAAGGTGGCATAGAGAGAGATGTGAGAATGGCCGATCACCCAGTCGGTCTTCGAAGTGATCTCATTAATGTTGCGCAGCGCCATCAGAGGCCCCTGCACGCAGGTCAGAAGATAAAAAATATTGCCCATCATCAAGAAGCGAATAGCCGCGCTTTGTGTATACGCAGCCCACTGATCCTTCAGAGTGGCAAAAAGGTTTGTGACAACCGTCCAGACAGGAATAAAGAGCCAGATCGAGAAGACAATTGCTGTCGTCTGCAACCATTGCGAAATAGGCCCATGCATCATGTGGTGAGCCCCGATCCAGGCATAGACAAAGGCGATCGCCCAGAAACCGATCATCGACAATCTGTGGCTGTAAATGGGGGTATTTGCCAGCTTTGGGAGAAAATAATAGGCCTGCGCAAGGCCCATGGGGGTAAAAATCAGGCCTACAAGGTTATGCACATAGAACCAGCTGACATTGACACGCGAAATCCCCCCAGGCACCATGTTGATGACAAAAAAGCCCACAATGACGGTAAATGTTGTCCAGATCATGGTCCCCATCGTGTACCA
This sequence comes from Parachlamydia sp., assembly GCA_021372155.1. Classification (GTDB taxonomy): domain Bacteria; phylum Chlamydiota; class Chlamydiia; order Chlamydiales; family Parachlamydiaceae; genus JAJFUZ01. The sequence continues at coordinate 4,126 of JAJFUZ010000325.1, forward strand.
GATTGAAACGTACATTTTCTCATATCGTCGTGTGAAAATGGTCATGAAGAGGTTGATGACAACCATCACCCAAGACAAGGCGAACAGCAATTTGATCGGAAAGATTGATACCCAGGTAGGTAATTCGGCATATTCCCAGCCGAAATTGGTGCCCATCGGATAGGAGTAGGTCCCTAAAATCAACGAAAACCACCACAAAGCCGCCGAGGTATAGGCGAGCCTTGAACTCCATAGCGGGACACCGCACAACCTTGGAATGAAGTAATAAAATAGGCCAATATCGGCCGACAGCAGCCACAGAAGCGTGACATGCCCCACGTGGACCGGACGCACCACGCCAAAATGAATGTACTCTCCCGAATAATAGTCGGGCCAGACAAAGGTATTGAAGGCAATGAAGACGCCGAACATCATTCCTAAAACCAGGAAAATGATCGATGGATAGAGCATCACCTTTACAGGCTCGTCGTCATATCTGGTCGCTGTCGTCGTCATTTACACCTGAATACTGCTGTATAGTCCATCTGTATAGAGCCTGGCATTTTTCGCTGCGCCGCGAATGCCGATTGCTAGATAATGCATGTTATGCCAAAGCTCTTTCATCTTTCGGTTAATTTCTACATCGTCGACATCGGTAATAGCATACTTAACATATTGATCAGCTATATCAAACAGCTTGATAAGATCGTTTTTAATTTGTACCGGGATTTGGTGGTAAGTACTGAGTTCGCTTTTTAATGGTAACCAATCATCCGTAACATCACAATAAAGATCCCAATATTGTTGATTCCTTGGTTGTTCGCGTGTGAAAAATTCAAGACGATCTTTAAAAAAATTATGAAGAAAAACTCCATCGTAAAACTCATACCGAGCCATTCTCAATCTCCTTCTGATACCGATCAATCGCTGAATATGTTGCTTGGGCTATTTCTATAATATCTTTCCACTTTGGATCCTCAAGCAAGGCTTGTTCATATGGCAAACTTGCCAATCTTTGAACATCTAACTTATATTTATTCACACTTTCATAAAGGTGATGCAACAAACCCTGACACTCCTCATTAAAAAAAGATTTAATTTGAGTAACATGATCTTCATATTGCTCTAAAAAGATGCTTGTATCATCAATATATGAGCCCATATACCAAAGTTCTTCATTGAGCCAAACTTTACGCTGATGGTCGACCTCTTTCAAAGAGTAAATAAAATTCTTCCAAGTTTCGCATAAATTGATTAAATTAGAATTGGACATTGGCATACCGGAATGTTAGTGAAATTTTGAAGTAATTTGGTTATCGTTCCATAGTCGTAGGATTTCCAGCATAGATGACTATACAAAAAATCATCGCTCTTAGCCACACCCCTTTTTAATTCTACTAAAGAAGGTTGAGGAGAAAACCCATCCCATTTAACATGCAATTTTTTGGAATTAATTTCATATATTTGAGTAACATAAGTTTTTTGCTGACCGGTTTGACCAAAAGGTTTTTCTTCGCTTAACCGTATTTCACAATTATTGAGACTATTTGCATACCAACGTATCCCTGGACCCTTTTTAGGCATGCCCAATTTAAAACATTTGGTACATATCCCTTCAATATCAGGAACATATCTTTCAAAAAAAGCATTGACAACATGAATTTGTTCTTTAGTCATTACTTTAGTTGCAAAAATCCCATTGATCTTATCGTTGACTTGTATACCAAAAGCCTCTAACTCTAAGTCTTGCCTTGCAAGGCCTTGTACATGTGGGGGAATTTTTCCCACTACTTGATGATATGCTATATACATCAAATCCAAATTTTCAATAAAAGTGTTAAACCAACTAGTCTCTTTATAACCATTTGGCGTATGATAAATAACTCCCGAGACCCCAAATATAGATCTTGCTGTTATCAGAATCAAATAATGTCTTTCATCTTTAGGATCTGTATATTTGACACTCATGTACTTGTTACAAATTGAAGGGATCCAAGTGCGTGCTATTAGGGGTGGACTCACATAGCAAATTCCTAAAGAACTCGCAAGTTCTCTAACTTCAGCAGTGGTAAGAACGTGATTTTGCGCTTCAATAACTGCTAGACGCCGTCTTTTTTCTTCGCCGCCGTGGCTAACACGCAATAGGCTAACTTCTTGTTCCGTTTTTGAGAGGATTTGCTGGACTTTTTTAGAATACACGAAAATTCCTTTGAATAAGGACACCCTACCAAACGCTCTCGTTTTAGGTCAACTCATCTTGTAAATGGTGTTTTTGCTACATTTCGAAGATAGTTCGCGACTTGACTAAAGATCCTGATACAGGTACCCATACCCCTTAAAGTAATCAAGATCCTGCAGAAGCAAGGGAAAATCGACCTGCGAGAGATCTTTGAAATGTTTCGCCTCTTTATCAATTCGCTTTCGAGTCAGAGGTTGGATGGGCTCCTTAAAGACTAAGAGAACAAAATTGCTGGATTCTTTATTGGGAAGAGTGAGCATATTGCGGCCAAAGGCATCGCAGAGATTGCGCAGACAGCGTTCCAAGACATCTTTATCTGTCGAACGCCACATGTTCCATACCAGGATACCCCCAGGAAGAAGGCGATCGTCGCAGCGGGCGAAGAAATCGGGTTCGGCTACGGCTGGAGCAATGCCCCCGCTGACATAGAGATCGACAAAAATCAGATCATCCTCCTGATCGCGATGAGAACGGAGGTACTGGATGGCGTCCGCGCTAATCACGCTCATTCTGGAATCGTGTGGCACATGGAAAAAGCGATGGGCCACATCGATGACTGCTGGGCTCAGTTCCAGGACAGTCACCTGGCTTTCTGGAAGATATTTCCAAAGAAATTTGGGCAGGGCGCCGCCTCCCATTCCCAAGCACAAGGCCTTTTTCGCTTGGGGTCGAAAAAGTGCCCCGAGAGCCATGGTCCGGATGTACTCCATTTCCAGGGCAAAGGGCTGCTCGATGTACATGGAGCTCTGCTCCGTAGATGTTCCGAAATGGAGGGCGCGTATTTTGGGTCTGTCGACCACCTCGACGATTCCATAGTCATCGCGCGTCTCGTAGATCAGTTTGCCGCCATATCGATTCATCTGCCCTCTAGATAGGCCTTATCGATACATCTCCAACGCAGTGAAGAGCCCTTTCTTTCCTCGATAGCATCTTGGAAGCAATCGGGAGCCATGTGGGAAAAAGAGATGATCTCTCGATCGGTCAGCCGATAGATCACAGCGGAAGCTTTCTGAGAGTCCTTAAGCAGCTTCTGGAGATTGGCAAGACACTGGTCGAATTGCTGATTCCGCATGATCAGCCGCAAAAGGCCTGCTCCAAACATACCTATCGGCAGCAGTTTCAGCCAGGCCAGGCTTTCCAGTGGCACATCAAATGCCAAGGCATAAAGATCAACTGCAAGGATAAGGCAAAGCAACAGGAAGAAGGCCATCGACTCGCATGAGGATTGTGCAATTGCTCCCAGCCAGCCGCGCAGTCGGGAAGGTGAAGTGCGATAGGCGAGGATCTCCTCAAAGCGGGGCTCTTCAAAGCACATACGCCCAACATGGCAAAGCTCATGCGCAATGAGCTCATTGCGCGAATAAAGGCCCAAATAGGTCTCTGAGTTAAGAAATGCTCTCCGCAACTGCAGGAAAGCCGCTGTCGGCGATTCTTCGCTCTGCTGGAAGATCCAGACGCATCCACCATGCCAGGGAAAGAGCTTATGATTGCTGAAGAAGAGCGGGATCCAGCCTGGAGCGATATCATAACTTTTGCGCGTCACTGCCAACGCCGGCTGTACAAACTCTTCTGAAGAGGCCTCCTGATCACTGAAAGGAAGCTGCAGCTTTTCAGCGATCTCTGTCTTTAGACTTAGACAATACTGTGTCCTTTTAAGAAAGGCCTCTTCCGTTTCATCAGGCCCAGGGATTAAACCCTGCCGGTTAAGCTCTATCAGCTGACTGTCAGTTAAATTTATATCCATAATCGGGAGCATATTAGGATATCAGGTCACAGTTGTCCAGTACATGTTCTCCACCCCCACCCTTTTCTGAGATAGCGAAAAGGGCAGAATGGCCAGATTCGTGAGGAGGCAATAGCCGAAGCGCTATTGCCGACGAAGGAAGCTGGCCAGTATGCCCTTCGCAGCCTCTCAGATAAGGGAAGGGGGCGGAGAAGATGTACTTTGTCCAGCGTTCTATGAAATTTACTTGCAAACGAGTCAGCCATTATGGCACTCTAGTCACACAACAGATTTGGCAATTATGCAGCTTGATGACTATGAAGAATTGACCGAAAGCCAGCACCGGCTTCTTGAAAAATATGTGACGAATACCCACAGCCACATCTTTGCGTTGCGCAATCTCCCTGAAGTTATCAAAGGGGCCCTTTTCTCGCGCTATTCCCGTTCCAACCTTGGCCTGCGCTCTCTTTTACTGAAAGAATTTATTTCCAACGACGAAACTGCCTTCGAATCGATCGTAGGCAACCAGGGTGAAGGGCTGCAGGCTCAGACTGAAGCCATCAAAAAGGCACAGAGTTTTTACGACCGCATCCTCGATGGCTATGGCGACGATTCCATTGGAGAACTGGGAGGCGCCCATATCGCGATTGAAAATGTCTCGATGCTGGCTGCCAAACTGCTCGAAGATTGCCGAATCGGCGGCTCCCCATTGGAAAAATCGACACGCTATATCTACTTCGACCAGAAGGTCAAGGGCGAATATCTTTTCTATCGCGAGCCCATCCTGATGACCTCCGCTTATCGGGATATCTTCCTCGATACCTGCAATATGCTGTTCGATACTTACAGCAAGCTGATTCCTCAACTGACTGCACGTATCGAAGAAAAGACGCCCAAGGATCCCAATATCTCAAAAGGGGCTTATACAGCTGCCCTCAGAGCCAAAGTCCTCGATTGCCTGAGAGGCCTTCTTCCTGCAGGCACGCTGACTAATATGGGCGTTTACGGCAACGGCCGCTTCTTCGAGCAGCTGATCCATAAGCTCCACTGCAATAATCTTGCCGAAATGCAAGACGCAGGCAAGCGCCTCTATGAAGAGCTCTCGAAAGTGATTCCCTCTTTTATCCGCCGCTCCGACCCCTCCCATCGCACCCACCAGAGCTATGCGCAATTCTATGAAGCCCTTCAAAACGATCTGAAGACGATCACCGCCCAGCAGGAAGAGATCCCTCTTCGCCACAAAGAGCATGGCGTGCAGCTGATCAGCTATGATCCCGATGCTGTGCACAAAGTCGCTGCCGCACTGCTTTTCGGCTTTGGTGATTACAGCCTCCAGGATCTGCTGATTCATTGCAAAAAGCTATCCGACGAAGAGATCGCCCGCATCCTCGACGCAGGCTGCAGCACACGCGAAACCCGCCGACACAAGTCCCCAAGGGGCCTCGAGCATGCCAACTTCACCTTTGAACTGGTCGTCGATTTCGGCGTCTACCGCGACCTCCACCGCCACCGCATGCTGACCCAGGAGCGCCAGCTCCTGACCTGCGAATATGGCTACTATATCCCTCCCGACATCCTCGGCACCCCCATGGAAAACGACTACGTCGACGCGATCGAAAAGGCCAAGGAAGTCTACGACGCCATTGCCAAGGAGCTTCCTGAAGAAGCTCAGTATGTCGTGCCCATGGCCTACAATGTGCGCTGGTACTTCCATATCAACCTGCGCGCCCTTCAGTGGCTCTGCGAACTGCGCTCCTCTCCCGCAGGACACCCCAACTACCGCCTCGTCGCCCAAATCATGGCCAAGCAAGTCTGCGAAACCTTCCCCGCCTTTGAGCGCTTCTTCAAGTTTGTCGATTTCGACGGCTACGACCTCGGCCGCCTGGGCCAAGAACAGCGCAAAGTTGAGAAGCAGCTGAAAGCGTAAAGTATTTTTTGTTTTCAAGGAGAGCAACATGCAACCTGTTAAACCTATTTGTTGGACATGCCCCGGAAGTCCCAGTATACCGTGCCCTGTGCATCGCATGTATATTTGTAAAAGGTGCGGATGGTTTCCTCATCAAGAAAGTAGTAACTGCCTTCATCAACGCGATCTGCGACTTCGGCAGGAGCCGATTTCTAATAAAGTCACAGTAGTTTCTCCCGCAAAAAAAGAGACGATTGGTGACAAAATGGTCAAGATTGCTTACATCATTGGAGCGATCGTAATATCTCTCTTTGCCCTGATAGTTCTATTCACTTGATTGAAGATCTTTGAGAATTTGTGTGTATGGGCTATCTTAAACCTATTGTGGAGGGTATACAATGAAAATAAAATTCATGATCACCTGTCTCTGTTTTGCTTCCTTTACCTTTAGTTCTTCGATCGCGGAGATCCCTGTTTCCCTGGTTAGGGATACGAAAGAAATTGACAGTTATCATCCTCCGCAAGCTTCTCCTGATGGCCGTTATCTCGCCTGGGTAATACGTGAAAAACCTGAACTTGATTACTTTGATCCCATGGACTGGTGCAATCCAGCACAGATTCACTACTATGTTAAAGGGACCAAAATCTGCATCGGAGGAGAAAATTTAGAACAACCCATTGTCATAGGTGTCAAAGGCAAAAGTTGCTGGAATCCCAGCTGGTCACCAGATAGTAAAAACATCGCTTATTACTCCGACGCAGCTTGTGTTGGGGAGCTATGGATCTATAACCTGACACAACGCAAATCCCGCAAAGTCGCATCGCTTCCCCTTCGCTGCGGCGTCTCAAGCCAAAAGCCTGTCTGGTCAAAAAACAGCCAGGAGATATTCGTGCGCCAGATCCCTGATCAAATTTTTGCAAAATATAAGACCTATCTTTCTCAAACAGTCTCTTCCTATCAAAATGAAAAAGCATCTTGGAAAGATCTGAATGAACTCCGCGAAGCTTCCGATCTCGTTGCAGTAAATGTCAAGAAAGGAGATGCCCGTCTGGTACTAGCGGCTGACAGCGATCAAGCACTTGACTGTGTCGAGCAATCCCCAAGTGGAAAATGGCTCTCCTATGTTACCAAGAAATGGGATGGATCTCAGGTACATGGATGGATCTTTGATATTGGTGTTGTCTCTGCAGATGGAGGAAATTATCAGCTACTCTCTCAATCAAATCTGCTTTCATGTTCTTACCTGGAGGCAATCGGAATCTCTATCTGGCATCCTGAGCTTGATCATCTCTATTTCATCGCTAATCAACAACTTTATGACGCCAGGTATTCTGAATCAGCTCTGATCTCTTGCGAACCCGTTCATCCAGATCTTGGCAAACTCGATCCCGCGACTCTCGCTATCACCCAGGATGGCAAAGGCTTGATTGTGGGTCAAGAGATTATAGATACTCATGATTATTCACGGCCTCACGCTACGCGATTAGTTTATATCCCGCTCGATAAAAGCGACTCTAAAGTATTCAATTTGCCGGAAGAATGGGCCTTTTCCACCTTGATCCAGAATAGGAACTGTAGAGCTTGGCAGCCCGATGTCAAGACGATCTGCTACTTAGCGACCAACAAAGAGAAAGGCCGCGCCTTAATCCGCTTATCCTTGGATTCAGGGGAATTTCAGGTGATCTGGCAAGGACAAGGAAAACTTGTTCCCCGCGACTTTCAAAACAATCAAAAACTCTTCTGCTCCTATGAAGATTTTAATAACCCCAAGGAAATCTATCTCTACGATAACCACATGAGTTGTTTGAAACAAATTTCCAACACAGAACCAGCCTTTGATCAATGGGATATCGGATCCGTCAAACTGCTTGAAACCGTTGTCCCTGGAACAAGGGGTGTTGAAAAGGTTCAGACCGCCTTGATTCTGCCTCCTGGTTATACTCCCGGTGAAAAGTATCCTGCTATTGTCGTGCAGTATCCTGGGTCCGACGTATCAAAAATGATCGCATATTTTGGAGGAGGCGATTGCATAGGGGGCCTTCCCAACTGGCTTCTTTCCTCTCGCAATTTTATCGTGCTCCTTCCCGACCTCGTTATGGGAGATGAAGCCATTGGAAATCCGCTGCAAGTCATGACCGATCGTTTGATTCCCCAGATAGTTCAAGCGGCAGAGGAGGGATTCATTGATCTTAACCGTGTAGGGATCATGGGTCAATCCTACGGCGGCTATGGGGCCGTGGGGATCATTTCACACACACAGCTCTTTCGTGCAGCAGTAGCCACCAATGGACTCTATGATTTAGCCAGCTTTACGCATCTTCTCGATGAAGATGGACAAAATTTTTGGATGTCATGGGCCGAATTGTCACAAGGACGCATGGGGAAGTACCTGTATGATGATCCCAAGCGCTATCTGGACAATTCTCCCTTCTATCGTGCCGACCAGATTCATACCCCACTGCTTCTAATCCACGGCAAATGGGATGAGGCTTATCAGGACGCAACAAAGCTGTTCTCCGCATTAAGGCGCCTGAAACGACCGGTGGAGCTGGCAGCCTATCACAAAGGCCATCATATCATCGGAAGCATGCAACGCAAAGACCATCTGGATGCTGTCAGCCGCATTCTCGATTTTTTTGAGCAGAATTTGAAATGATATCGAAGAAAGGGTAAAAATTCCCTTCTCATCTCACTGACTAAAATAATCTTGGTTATTATCAATATTATTGATATATTAGAGAGTTATATTTTGGATAGGTTATGCTTTTTGTGCTTTTTCTTATATTCTCGTTATATTTATATATAAGTAACGGATTCGATCTATTATCTCTCTCAAATATCATTTTATTTTCAATCTTGTATGTTCAGTATCAAAAAATAAAAAAATGTCAGGATGACATCGAAAAGCTCCGTTCCTGTATCACGGATAAAAAACCAGCCCCCGAACTCATCCTTCCTACACCTCCGCGGGAGATGCCTAAACAGGAACCGGCTCCAGCTAAAATTGAACCTCCACCCACTCCCTTTAAGCCCGAGTCAGTGCCTGAAGTCAAAGAAGAGATCAAAATCCCCACCTATTCATTCCCAACCATACCCGCTTATATCAAGGAGAACTGGATGGGCCTCTTCGGCTCTTTGGCAGTGGTCATCGGAGCCGTCTTTTTTGGCCTGACATCTGAGATCATGCAGCTGCCTGTGGCGCGTGTCGGCACGATGCTGGCCTTTTCCTTGATGCTGTGGCTAGCCCATCTGAAACTCAAACAAAATTTCGAATCGCTGGCCAGCTGGCTCAAATCAATTGCCGGGGCGATAGTGCTCTTTGCCACTTTGGGAGCAGGTGGAATCGATGGGCTGCAGTTTATCCAGTCGCCTGTTTTGGCACTGGCCATTCTGATGGCGGGCATCGGCTTCAATCTCTATCTGGCCTTCAACGCCCAAGCGCAGACGGTCGTCTCACTGCATGTTCTCTTGAGCATGGCCGCTTTGATGACCTGTCCTCAGGTACCACTTATTTTGCCTTTAGGGGCAATCGTAGCACTGGTTGGTCTGTACCTGGCCAGACGCTCAAGCTGGGATTCCCACCTGATCCTGATCGTAGGCGGATATGCGCTGCTGAATTGGCGCTGGCAAGTAGCATTGGACGATGCCTTGGTCTTTGAACTGCGCCTCCTGGCGATCGCCGCTGCTGCTCTTGTAGGTGTCTTCGCAGCCTGGATCCACTACAATGAGAAATACCGCTCTCCTAAATTCGAATCGCTTCCCTTTACGGCTCATCTAACCAACTGGTTCCTGACAGCCTGGAACATCTCCATGTATGCCTTCTTAACCCAGGCATCGCCATTTGTGCTTGGAAGCATTGCCGTGGGAGGCTTTTTTCTTGCGCGCGAAGCTAAAAAGAGGGGCATCATCTGGCTCTATTACACTGACACTATCCTGGCGCAAATGATGGCGCTGGTTGCGATTGCCTGCTTGAGTGTCTTTTCGATCCAGTCCTGCGATATTGCCATCCTGGCTTTATTTGAAGTGCTCATTTCCATTTCATCTGCAACCTTCAAAAGGAGACAACCTTAAGCCGGATCGGCACTGTTTTCCTCGGGTTTGCACAGGTTGTCGCCATTGGACAAGTCCTCTTTGACTTTACCCACCCAGGCCACAATCCCCTTCAGGTATACGCAAGGTTTGGAATCATCGCCCTCGCAGGCTTTAGCTACTATGCTCTCAGCATCTGGAAAAAGTGTGCAAGCGATTCCCTCACATGGATTCTTGAGGAAAAAGAGCCCTCATTTTCATTATCGATCAGTGCAATGGCAGGAGCCATCAGCTTCTTCTTCATGTACCTGGCGGGGGCTGATTATCTCGCCATGCAGGCTCTTTTTCTGGTTGGCCTGCTGGCTTTGGCATGGCGACGCGATCAGCATCCCAATAATTCGATGGATCTTGCTTTCACGGGTTGTTTTGCCGCAGCGCATCTTTACCAGTGGGGTCTGCTTTTCTTCCTGGGTGCCAACATATCCTTACGGCTTGATATCTTGGGCCTGGTTGTTTTGGATCTCTTCCTGATCTCTCAAAATCTTTTAAAAACAGGCCGTTTTCAGGAGCTGAAGCTGCTTCCCCTGACCGTGTATGCCCTGGGAATGCATGTGGGGATGGCCACCTTGGCCTATACTTACCCGGCAAGCACATTGATTCCCGGCTTTGCATTCCTGGCCTGGTCGATTTTGGCCCTGGAAACAGGCCGAGCCGCACCAAAATGGCCGAAATTTTCTCATGAGGCTGCACAACAAGTTCAGGAGAGTTTCATCCAGGTCGGGATACTCTTTCTCTTCGCCTCTTTGTGCTGCTATGTGACGGTTCATATGCAGGCAGAAATGCTCTCGGGATGGATTCCTCTGCGCATGATGGCGGAAGGGCTTAGCTTACTGTCGGTCGGCTACTGGCTGCTTTATCCCGTACAGAACGATCATTTCAGCCGATTTACTAAAACGGCCTTTAATGCACTTTTGGAAGTTGTTTTGGCCTTGTCCACCTTGACGATCTTTGTGGAAATGCCCGACATGTGGAGACCACTCTGCTGGGGAGCGATGGCCTTGGGACTGGCTTTTGGAACCATGCGATTCAGCTGGCCGCGCCGCCTCTTTTCCTACACATGGATCTATTTGATAGCCTCGGTTGGCCATACGACATTCGTGACCAGCACGCTGACCATGCCCCTTAATTCGTTCCTTGAAAGCTACTATATCCCGGTCATCCTGGCCCTTGCGACTCAGTTCGCCTTTGCCTTCCTCGCCCACCATAAGCAGGAAGCCATCTGCGCTTCTGCGCCAAAGGGGATGACGACTTGGATCTACCGGCATCCCGCCTTAGGAGTCATGCTGCCTATCTTTGCTGGCATCGGGGCCATGCTCGCCTTCAACTTTGAAAGGGAGATTCTCACCTTGCTGTGGGT
>JAJFUZ010000334.1 GCA_021372155.1 Parachlamydia sp.
AGCCAAATACAACCCCGTCCGCGATCCTTCAAGCGCGAGAGCTTTCGCGCTGTCCGAGAGAGAAATCCGGGCGCAAGTCGGGTTTCAATCATCCGGAGTCTTCCTCCTCCTCTAAAAAAAGGCTTAAAAAAATGAAAATCAAAACTGTAGGAGCTGCTGGAGGAGAGGTCACTGGATCGGCCTACCTGATTGAAACAAGTCGCGCCAAGGTGCTGGTAGACGCCGGGATGTTCCAGGGCGGAAGAGCTTCTGAAGAGAAAAACAAGCTGCCTGAAGGTGCCGATCCCACCAAACTGGACGCCCTGCTGCTCACCCATGCCCATCTGGATCATACGGGAAGAGCCCCTCTGCTGATCAAGCATGGTTTTCGCGGACCGATTTTCGCAACCGCCGCCACGATCGATTTAAGTGAAATCATTCTCGCCGATTCAGCCAAAATCCAGATGCAGGACGCCGCCCGCAAAACGCGCAAACAGAATCACGATGACCCCCCGTTTGAGCCACTGTACAGCGCAGAAGATCTCATCCCCTACCGCTCCATGGCAAAAACGATCGATCTGCATCAGCCCATTCCTGTCGCGGATGGCATCACAGCACGTTTTTTCGAAGCCGGACACATGCTGGGATCTACCAGCATCGAACTGACTGTGCAGGAAAATGGCCAGAACATCGTCATTGTCTTTTCTGGGGATTTGGGACCCATCGTACAACCCATTGTGCGCCAGTTTGAACCTCTGCCTTATGCCGATTTTGTGTTTATGGAATCGACTTATGGCGACCGCGACCACCGCCCATACACAGAAACGATCCAGCAGTTTGAGCAGATCATCAAAACGGCCGTGGAACAAAAGGGCAAAATGCTGATTCCTGCATTTGCCATCGGCCGCACCCAGCAGATCCTCTATCATCTGGCCATTCTCTTTCATGAAAAGAAAATCGCTCCTTTTCCTGTCTATGTCGACAGTCCGATGGCAATTGAAGCCGGAAAAGTCTTTGCCCTCCACCCCGACCTTTTTGATGAAGAGGCTGTTGAGATGAGAAAGCAGGGAGTGTTTCCGCTGGATCGCAACTGGTTCAGATTTTCAACTTCGGTGGAGGATTCCAAACAGCTCAATGAGATCCAAGGCCCCTGCATCATCTTAGCTGGATCGGGGATGTGCAGCGGTGGACGCATCCAGCATCACTTGAAATTCAATCTCCCTGACCCCCATACCCACGTCCTCATCGTAGGTTATCAGGGGTATGGATCTTTGGGAAGGCAGCTTGTAGATGGAGCTCAAAGGGTCAGGATCCATGGAGAGCATGTCGATGTGCGCGCCACAGTCCATACGCTCAACGGTTTGAGCGCCCATGCCGGCCAAAGCGATCTTCTGCAATGGTTCTCCTCTCTCGGCAGGAACAAACCACGCGTGGCCTTAACCCACGGTGAAGATACGCCGCGCGAAGCCTTGGCAGCCGAGATCCAGAAACGCTATGGTATCATCCCTGTTCTGCCTAAACTGAATGAAGTTTTGGCCATCTAAGATAGTGTCTAGTTTTTCCTTGCATAACAACCATCTTTAAATTTAGGGTGAAGAGCGAGTTTCGCAACTAGCTCTGTAAACAATTTTTGATCCCTCCCCATGGTGGTGTCGTGATGGTGCATTTCTTCCGTTTACTTCTCGCGCTCCTTTGCCTGACTGCCTGTAAAAAAGAAGCACCGCCAGAAGTTGTACGTCCTGTCAAAGCGATCCAGGTGCAGGAATCATCTGCAGCTTCCGATCAAATCAACTTTCCTGGCACGCTGCGAGCCTTCCAACGCGCTGACCTTTCGTTTCGCGTCGATGGGATCGTGATCAAAAGGGATATTATCGTCGGACAAAAGGTTAAGAAAGATGAGACCCTGATCCAGTTAGACCCGCGCGAATATGAACTTGCTTTGCAAAAAGCTCAAGGAACCGTTGTTAGCACACAGTCGCAGCTGGACTTTGCGAGCAGAGATTTTGAGAGAATGACCAAAATCTATGAGAAAGATCCCGGAGCGATCAGTTTAAACCTTCTCGATAGGAAAAAAGAGTCCAAAAATCAGCTCGTAGCTCAGCTTTCTGTCGCCCAAAGTGAACTGGACAAAGCCACTGACAACCTCTCTTACACAACTTTAAAAGCCCCCTTCGCTGGAATTATCGCTGCCATCTATGTGGAAAACCACGAACAGGTCCGCGCGAAGCAGATTGCCGTGAGACTGATGGATACAGGTGACAGAGAGATGGAGATCAACATCCCGGAAAAGTTTATCAATCTTCTGCTGGAGGGAAGGACCAAACTAACGTTTAATGTCTATCTCGATGCGTTTCCAGACAAGGTTTTTCCCGGTTCCATTAAGGAAATCGGGACAGAAGCCTCAAGCACGACCCAGACCTATCCCATTATCCTGACACTGCATGATATTCCGCTGGATCAATCGCTCCTGGCTGGAATGAGCGGAAAAGCTGTTCTTCAGCAAGCCAAGGTTAAAAAGTCGATTCATCTCCCTAAATCGGCCATTTTTTCCGACAATTTAAACAATGTCTACGTCTGGGTGTTTGATCCAGACTCTCAAACTGTGCGCAAGCGTACTGTGAAATTGGAACAGAATCAGAGAGGGGATTTGGCCAGCATCCAAGAGGGCCTCAAACCTGGCGACTGGGTGGTGACAGCCGGCACGAGCTTCTTGAGCGAAGGACAGAAGGTCAAACTTGCTGGGGAGCCGGCGAAATGAGAAAGTACATGTTCACCACTCCCCTCCCTTCCCTGGGAGAGCGAGAGGCATGCAATGGCCAGATTCGCGAGAAGGCAATAGCCGAAGCGCTATTGCCGACGAGGGAAGCTGGGCAGTGCGTGCCTCGCAGCCTTCCAGGAAAGGGAAGGGGGTGGTGAACATGTACCGTAAGCTGGTCGAATTTGGCCTAGAATACAAAGCGATGATGCTCCTGGTGACCGCCATCCTTGTGCTCGGCGGCATTTTCAGCTACTTTTCTCTGGGACGGCTTGAGGATCCCCCCTTCAGCGTGAAGTCGGATTTAGTGCTCACCCAGTATCCTGGGGCGACACCCGAAGAGGTCGAGCAGGAGGTCACCGACCGCCTGGAGACAGCGATCCATCAGATGCCCCAGGTGAAACACATCTACTCCATGTCGCGCGAAGGGCTCTCCTACATCAAAGTCGACATCAAGGATCGTTTCTGGTCAAAAGATCTCCCGCAGGTGTGGGACGAACTGCGCCGTAAAGTGGACGATGCGACCTCTTCACTGCCTCCAGGGGCGGAAAAGCCGAGCGTGGTGGATGACTTTGGCTTCGTCTTCGGCTTTCTACTCGCACTCACAGGCGAGGGTTTCAGTTACGCCGAACTGGAAGATATAGCTGAAAAGATCCAAAAGCAGCTTTACCTGGTGCCCAACATCGCCCGCATCGACCTTTGGGGCGTACAGCAACGCGTCATCCATCTGGATGTCCCGAATCAAAAAATCTCGGAACTACGCCTATCGCCGCAAACGATCAACAGCCTCCTTGTCAAACAGAACATGGTTGTGGACACGGGGAAGGTCGATCAAAAAGGAGTGCGCTATCCCATCCATATCTCCGGGGAATTCCAGACACCTCAAGAGATTGAAAATCTGATCATCCAGCCGAAAACCAATGATGCCTTTCAAGAAGCCCTTGCAAATCAAAAGAGCAAAAAAACTGGGACGGACACCTTTATCCAGGAGCTTGAAAAAAGCGACAATACCAAGTTCGTGCTGGGCGATATCGCCCATGTCTCTGTGGGCTATCAGGATCCGCCTGTCAAAATCATGAAGTTCAATGGGTCCCCTGCCATCGGCATTCAGATCGCTGGGATGGAGACCAGCAACATTGTCGAAGTGGGAAAGCAGATCGACGCCAGGCTCAATCAAATCCAGGCAGACCTGCCTGTGGGCATCGAACTGCATAAAATTTCCTGGCAATCGACAGTCGTGGAAGAATCGGTCTCTGGATTTGTCATTAGCATGATCGAATCGATCGCAATCGTTCTCCTTGTTCTGCTCATTCCAAGCGGCATCCGCATGGGAGGAATCATTGGCCTTGCTCTGATTCTCACCATCCTCGCCACCTTCCTCTACATGTATTTCATGAAAATCCCATTGGAGCGCATGTCCCTTGGAGCCTTGATTATCGCCATGGGGATGATGGTCGACAACTCGATCGTCGTAGCAGATGCCATCGCAGTCAATTTGCGCAAAGGAATGGATCGCTTTCAAGCGGCCGTCTCAGCTACAGCCACCCCTGCCCTGCCCCTTCTGTTTGCCACGATCATTGCAGTCATGTCCTTTTATCCCATTTATGCTTCTGAAGGGTCTACCGGGGAATATTGCCGCACTCTCTTTGTCATTGTCGGAGTCTCCCTGACAATCAGCTGGTTTATCGCCATGATGATGACGCCGCAGCACTGCCTCTGGTTTCTGGGTGATTCAGGACAAAGCGGTACTGATACAGGCGACGAGTACAACACGCCTTTTTTCAACAAGCTGCGGCAGGTAATTTATACAGTCCTCAACCATCGCTACCTTGCCCTTGGCAGTCTTTTGGCTGTGTTAGTCGCTTCTCTTCTATGTTTTCAATTCGTTGTCAAGCTTTTCTTCCCCTTTTCCACTCGGCCTCAGTTGATGGTCGATTACTGGGCGCCTGCCGGAACAACCATCCAGGATGTCGCCTCGAAGACAGAAAGTATGGAAAAGAAATTCCAGCAGGCTGACAATGTCGAATCGGTCTCCAGTTTTATCGGCGCAGGTCCACCTCGTTTTTACCTGCCAGTCGATCCCGAATTCAGCTACTCGAATTACGGTCAGCTGCTCGTCAATTTTAAAGCCTATCACGATATCGACCCCTTCATCGCCCAACATGAAGAGTGGCTCCAGAAAGAATTTCCAGAAGCTTTAGTCCGCATTCGAAAATACAATGTGGGACCGGGCGATGCCTGGAAATTCGAACTGAGAGTTTTGGGTCCCTCTGACGCAAACCCAGGCGAGTTAAGGCGCATCGGATCCGATCTTCTAGCCACGATCCGAAAATCTCCCTTGGGAACGGACTGGAGGCTTGATGTGATGAATCCGGTCAGATATCTTAAGACAGAGTATGACCAGAAAAGGGCCCGTTCCGTCAACATCGCACGGGAAGATATTGCCAATGCCTTCAAGCGCAGCTATGATGGGATGAATGTGGGTCTGTATCGCCAAAAAAACAAGCTCTATCCCATCCAATGGCGCAGTACGGTGCAAGAGCGGGACACGATGCTGTCGCATCTGGATACACTTCCGATTCGCGGCGACAATTCAGTCACATCTGTTCCCCTTGCACAGGTTACCAGTGACAGTGCGTTCCAGTGGGAAGAGCCTTACATTCTTCGCTGGGACAGGCAGCGTCAGGTCGCTATCCAGGGATCTCCTTTGCTGACCTCCACCTTTTCTGATCTGAAAGCAAGCGTTATCCAAGATATCGATTCCTACCAGCTGCCAAAGGGCTACAGCCTGTTCTGGGATGGAGAAGAGGACAGCAGCAAAACGGCCCAGCAGCAGCTGATGCCGGGCATCGTTCCCACGATCATTGTGATCCTCTTATGCCTCGTGGCCACCTTCAACGACTTCAGGCCGATCGCCGTGATCCTCTGCACCATCCCTTTTGCGCTCATCGGCGTCACCTTTGGTCTGTTGCTCTTTAACGTGCCTTTTGGCTTTATGGCTCTCTTGGGCGCCATGAGCCTGGCCGGGATGATGAACAAAAATATCGTGGTCCTGCTCGATGCCTGCAATGAGAGCATCTCCAAAGGCATGCATCCCTATCAAGCTATTGTGGAAGCTGCTGTCAGCAGGGCAAGGCCTGTGATGCTGGCGGCAGGAACCACTGTGCTCGGCGTCGTTCCACTCCTCCAGGATATCTTCTGGATCGGCCTTGGCGTCGCCATTATGGGAGGACTTGCAATTGGATCCATTCTGACACTCGTCGCCGTCCCTCTGTTTTATGTGCTCATTTATGGCCTAAAACCTCCACCTCTACTTCCCGCAGCGGAGGTTAAATGAGGCTTTTGATACTGTTCCTGCTGCTCACAGGATGCATGCGCGTCGGGCCTGATTTCAAAGCACCGGAAACAACCAAGCAGGAAACCTGGACTGAAGAATCGCACATTACCGTTGAGCCTGATGAGGTGCAAATCGGGACATGGTGGCAACATTACCAGGATGAAACTTTAAATGATCTCGTCGATTACGCTCTGAAAGAGAACTACACCCTGGAAGCAGCCGCATGGAGAATTGTGGCAGCGCGCGCCAATTTAGGATTTGCTATTGGAGAGTACTTTCCCCAGCTCCAGCAAGCCGAGGGGTTATCCCATCGCATCCATATCAGTCAAAACGCCCCCAACACGCTGCCTATCGACCGCGATTACTGGGACAACATCCTGGGCTTTCGCATCTCCTGGGAGATGGATTTCTGGGGACGCTTCGCCCGCGGAGTCCAGGCAGCCTACGGAGATTACGAGGCCACGAAGGATGATTACCGCGATGTCCAGCGCCTGCTTATATCCGATATCGTTCTAGACTATGTGCAGCTAAGAACATTCCAGCATCGCATCGAAGTACTCGATCGCAATATCGCCGACCAGAAGCGCAGCGTGGAGATCGCCAAAGTGCGCTGGGAAGAGGGCTATGAATCGGAACTCGATTATGCCCAGGCTGTGACATTGTGGAAAGAAACGATGGCCCAGAAAGTGGCTCTAGAAATTGAGTTGAAACGGGTCACCACCAGCCTCGCCATCCTGCTGGGCCTGACTCCTGAGGAGTTTATCCACCTTTTCTGCCTTAACTCAAAGCCCATCATGCCCCCCTTAAATGCATCGATCGGCTATCCAGCGCAGGTCCTCTATCAGCGCCCGGATTTAATGCGTACTCTAGATCTATTGTATGCGCAAAGTGCCCGCGTTGGCATTGCTGTGAGCGACCTCTATCCGCGCATCTCATTCACAGGTTTCCTGGGACTCGAATGTGCCGGTAAAACAGACTCCACATTCAACCAGCATGGCAAACACCTCTTCAGTCGCAAAAGCCTCACCTTCTTCTACGGACCCGATTTTGTGTGGCCTATTTTAAACTATGGCCGCCTTGAAAACCGGATCAGAGAACAATATGCCATCTTGGACGAAGGGATCGCCTTGTATCGCAATCAGGTTCTCCAAGCCTATAAAGAAGTAGAAGATGCCTTGACATTCTTTGCCAAGTCCATCGAGGAGACCGATAATCTGGAGCAGAGCTTCAAAGCGGCCAAGAGAGCGGTAGACATCTCCTTAATCCAATACAACGAGGGGCTGGCAGATTACACAAGAGTGCTCAACTCATTGCAGCTTCAGGTTGCAGCAGAAGAGGCTCTGGCCCAAGCTCAAGGCAACATCGGCCTCGCCTATGCCAATATCTACAGAGCCTTCGGCGGTTTTAGCACAGATCCCGTCACAGAACAGTGCCAGGAAGATAATTAGTCCCATCCCTCAAAGCTAAGAGATTGGCTGTCGTTGTGCGCGCAATCTCTTGCAGCGCCTCTTCAGTCAAATAAGCCTGATGAGCGGTGATCAAAACATTGGGAAAGGTCAGCAAACGAGCAAGCTCGTCATCGCGAAGAATTCCGCCAGAAAGATCCTCGAAAAAGATTCCCTCCTCCTCTTCATACACATCCAGCGCGACGCCTCCCAGCTGTCCTTGTTTCAGGGCCTGGATCAGCGACGTCGTTTCGATGATTTTGCCTCTGCTAGTATTGATCAGAAAAGCCCCTCGCTTCATCTGTGCAAAGGTTTCCGCGTTGAATATGTGAAAAGTCTCAGGCGTCAACGGAATGTGCAGACTCACCACATTGCTACTTCTTAACAACGTCTGAAAATCACAATATTCCATCCCTTCATCCATGCCAATCTCATGCTGGATATCGTAGACTAAAACCCGCATCCCAAATCCCTTGAGGATCTGGCCGACGATCTTTCCGATTTTGCCTCCCCCTACGATTCCAGCTGTCTTTTGATAGAGATCAAATCCAGTCAGACCGTTCAGAGTGAAGTTAAAGTCGCGCACACGATTAAAGGCTTTGTGGATCTTGCGATTGATGGCCAGCAGCAGTCCCACCGTATGTTCGGCCACGGCATTAGGAGAGTAAGCCGGCACGCGCGTCACAACTATACCAAGCGCTTTTGCGGCATCCAGATCGACATTGTTGTAGCCGGCGCATCTCAAAACCACCAGCTTCACACCTAGGCCCGCAAGGATTTCCAGACAGGGCCGATCGACTACATCGTTGACAAACGCGCAGACAGCCTGCGTCCCTTTTGCCGTCACCGCAGTCTCTTTTGTAAGATGAAAATCAAAATACTTCCAGCGCACCTCTGGGCTAGCCAGGTGCGTGCGATCGTAAGGTTTTGCGTCGTAAAGGGCAACTTCCATCAATTTTCTTCATAGTCAGCTAGGTGAAATATGGCAAGGTTTACATAATTTCTTGCTCTCATACAGCAATCGCGCTAAAAGAAAGACATGGTGCAGCTATCCAACTACCTTCAGTCTCTTCATCTGCTTGGCATTTTTATTTTGATAGTCCTTCTGTCCGTGCTAGCCTATGCAATAGGACGTCATTTGGGTTGGAGACAACGTTCTGAGGCGTCTCAAAAGGCCGAAGCGCCTTTGTCAGCTACCGTCGCCGCCATTATGGGCCTCTCAGCCTTCATGCTGGCCTTCACCTTCGGCATCGCCGTAACTCGTTTTCAAGAACGCATTGTCTTTGTCGTTGAAGAGGCAAACGATATCGAAAGAACCTATCTGCGCGCCGGCTATCTCGACGAGCCGCATCGCTCTGCAATCCGCAACCTCCTGCGCGAATATATCTCCATCAGAACGACAAGCAGGGACTCTCTGGAAACGATCCAAAAAGGGATTGAGCGCTCGGAAGAGATCCAGGATCAACTGTGGAGTCATGGAGTTGAAGTCGCCAGGCAGAACATGAACTCAGAGATGGTAGCCATTTTTCTGGAATCTTTGAATGACATGATCGACATGCATGCAAAGCGCGTGACATGGGGTATACTCAAAATGCCTGTTATCATCTGGATAACCCTTTACTTACTTCTTTTTCTCAGCATGGGAGTCATGGGATATCATGCCGGTCTTGGCGAAAGCAAAAACCAGTTTGCCTATCTCATTCTCATCCTGGCCTTTTCCTGTGTCCTCATTCTACTACACGACCTCGATCGTCCCCTGGAGGGATTCCTGAAGGTCACCCAGCAGCCTTTGCTTGAGCTGCAGCGCAAATGGCACTAATAAGAGCTGATGTAATATCTACGCTCATGATTCAATCTCAATGTTTACATGTGCATTAACTAGTCGATGTCGATGGGCATAAGCACCTCTCTGCGATCTAATTATTATTAAATCATGGAAGTACGTGATATTACAATATTTCTATTAATTTCAAACAATTTAAATTTAAATATTTTACATTCTTCCGAAGAACCGTTTTCATTTGTAATCAATATATTTTTTAATTCTGGACAAGCTTTAGCGAGAATAAGCAAATCATTGAATGTGACATTGGGGCAACAAAATGTTCTTAATTTGGGGTGATGTGTCACAAAATCAAGTATCGCGTCAACACTGATTTGTGGGCAGTTAGACAGGTACAGCCGCGTCAGACTGCCCCATTTTTCCGACACCTTGTTTAGGGAAGCATCGGTCAGTCGACGGCAATCCTTCAAATAGAGAAATTCTATATTTGGCATTGCTTCAGCAAGAAAGGATATATCTTCATCTTCTAAGTATTCACACTCTTTTAAATTAATGTCCTTTAACTCTTTGGAATATTCCTTCAGAAAATTGTACAGTTGCTGGCGGTTTTTAATACCCAAAACTGGAAGTGGGGGCGGCTCGTGATAATCTTTCATAATGTGAACAAAAGCCTTTCGCATCATGTCACGCCTAAAAGCATTGTAGCCTCTCCATTGATCGTGCCACAGCTGGTGAGGAAGTTGCTTGAGTCTTTCCACATCGATATCTAGAGGAAGCTGGAGATTTGGACACTGCTGTGCAAACTCACCTAAGGCTTTATCGGTTACGAGGGTTGCCTTCGTGCCTGCTAGTTTGAGAGACCTGAGTTTAGGACATGTTGCGGCAAGAAATGTCAGGGCAGCATCGCTAATCTCCTCGCATCGGATCAATGAGAGATTGATTAAATTTGGGTTGGCAAAGAGCTTTAAAGTCTCGTCACTAACTTCCGTCGCATCAAGCTGAAGAGTTGTCAAGGAGAGATATTTTTG
>JAJFUZ010000355.1 GCA_021372155.1 Parachlamydia sp.
TCCATGAACTCTTTGTTGCTTATCTTTCCTGCAGCCGACCATGTCTGCGTCACGCTGCATGTGACTGGTTTGTGGCCAGGAAATTTTAACTCTAACGCGTCACAGCAGGGAAAAACGAAGAGGAAAGCGAAGAATGTCAAAACGGTTTTCATGTATCACTCCTTACGCAGAGATGTTTCGATCTTTTCTTCAAAGGAAAAATGAATGTTGGCCTTCGAATTTCTCAATTCGGCATGAAAATCCCCCTCCCAGGTCCAGGAGCGGTTTTGAATCAGGGCATTCGTTTTGTTCCACGAGACAGTTCCTCTGCAGGCAGTCTTCTGCGAAAGTAATTTTCCTTCGAGACCCTGAGTATTAAAGGTGTTACTTCCAGACCAGCACCCGCTGATCTCATTCGAATTGATCTCTTGGATATTGAGGAGGTAGGGACGCTTGTCCTTGTTGATATTTTTGAACCAGTTCATGGAGATATCGGAAAATTCAGGATGGAATAATTCGATGGGCAGTCTGGGTTCAATATCGATGGGGTAATGGCCGTCTTTCTTGACGCTGGACTCGAAACGGGTGTCAAGGTTGGAGAGTATATGCGTTAAAACATTTTTGAAATACTTTTCATCCAGAAACCAGAAGCCTTTTGAGGCGCGAAAGGCATCCTGAACCAGCTCGTTGTTTGATCTTTTAACAAGCTGGACGACATATTTCATGAAGGACTCATTGGTCTTCATTTCACACAGCTTCGGGGACATTTTAAAGCGCAAGGGGACGTTTATAAAGAGCGAGGGTTCCAGAACAGCCTTGAGCTCTTTTGGATTAGTGTTATCCAATAGAGCGGAATCGAACTCGGAGGCGATACCTTCGCTTGTCTGCACATTGAACCTCACCCGCTTGAGAGTGACATCAGCGTACAGCTCGCCCGACTTCGATTTTTTGATCATCACCAGATCGAAGTCCACCGTGGATATGCAGTTTTCAAAAATGCCCAGGTTGTCCAGAATTCCAGTCGCAGACCATTTTTGTGTTACGCTGTATGTGGCAGGCTTGTTGACTGGAAAAGTCAGCTCTTCCGCATGGCAGAATGGAGCAGCTAAAAGGCTGGTTGTCACAAAAAATTGCAGCAGTTTCATCAGAGCTCCCCGATTTAACAGGATTTCGGACCACTATCTTACATGAACGAAATACATGCAAGAAAAAGATTGGTTTATATGGTTTTCCTTGACCCCTCAAAGAACGTTTTATCTGGGCTGTGTTTGTATGGTCTCATCAAATGAGAAATGAATTTTGGCTGGTGTATTTTCCATGTCCGATTGGAAATCTCCTTCCCAGATAAATGAGCGGTTTTGAAGCAGAGCATTTTTCCGGTTCCATGAGATCGTGCCGTTTTTAGTGGAGTTCTCTGAGAGGATATAACCTGAGGGATCTTTGATTTTGAAGGAAGTTTCGCCTGCCCAGGAACCTACGATCTCATCTGATGTAATTTGGGTAATAAATAAAATTAGATCTTGTGTGAAATAATTGTTTTGCCAAAACCATGTAGCTGCCGTGTTCCCATAATCCGCTGCAAAGATCTTTGTAAATAGTCTTGGATGCAAATCCATCGCATGATGACTCGCTGCTTTGATGTTGGATTCAGGCGTATATAGCATGTCAGATAGAGTGTTTCGAAAATTTGTCGGATTTAAAAACCAAAGACCTTTAGAAGCACGCAGAATGTCTTGATGTTGATCGAAACGAGCTTGTTCAAATTGATTTTTAACATATTCCAAAAATTTCTTTAGAGGATCGATCGATTCTTCAAAAACAAAGGAAAGTCCTGGGTAGAATGAATATGACATCTGGATGCTTAATAATCGTCGTTTATCCAGCATTTGAGTCAAATCGGTGGGGACTGTTTTTTCTGGAGAATTTGAATCATAAATCGCAGAAACACCGCTGTTTGTTTGAACATCAAACATGAGCCTTGTCAATTTTAAAGAGACGTGTCTTTTATATTCACGCACTGGACTTAGAACTAATTCAAATTCTAGCTGGGAACTACATTGTTCCGATATTGGGTCGCCATCAAGAGATCCCTGGGCAAACCATTTTTGTGACACGATGCATGTTACTGGGTTATTGCTGGGAAATTCCAATTTAACTGCGTGGCTGAAAGGGATCAAAGCGCAAAGCTGCAGAAAAGTTAGCAAACCTATTTTTTTGATCATGTTTACCCCCGGGTTGGCAATTACAATAGAGATTGCTTAACTTTTTTTCAAGAATAATTTTGCAATGGATAGCCGTAGCCGAGGAATGCAAAGTTCTTTTGACAAATATGCTTTTAGAGGCTATAATTTTACATTTGTTTCTGTACAGGATGGAGAGATGGTAGCCAAGCTATTCAACGGAAATGTCTATTTTGCCCTGGCCACTCTGCTTGGCTTGTTGGCTGGTGTATGGGATATCCCTTACACGCATGTGACGGCGACGACAGTATCTCAGATTTTTATTAACCTTCTGAAGCTGGTCAGTCTTCCAATCATCTTCCTTTCTATCGTCTCGACGGCGTCGGGGATGGAGAGCGTTCATGAGATCAAGCATATCGGCAAGAAGGTGGTCAAATATACGTTGCTGACGACAATCGTTGCGGCAACTGTCGCTTTGATCCTCTTCGTTACGATCAACCCGGTGCGCACGATGGCAGCCCCGGGAGCGGAGCAGACTGTGGAGCATCAAGGAAGCTACTTCAATTACCTGATGAAGACGATTCCTTCGAACTTCCTCCACCCCTTTGTCGACAACAATGTGATCGGGGTGCTGTTTCTGGCTATGCTGCTCAGCCTGGCGACACTATCGCTTCCGCAAAGCAACCGGCAGGTGCTTCACAGCTTTTTCTCAAGCCTCTATGCGGCCATCATGAAGATCACCACCTGGATCATCAAGCTCATGCCCTTTGCAATCTGGGCCTTTATCACTCTGTTTATCCACGATGTCAAGAGCGGTTTGGAGTTTAAGGATATCATGCTCTATCTGACAGTCGTCGTCGCTGCCAATTTGATCCAGGCCGGGATTGTTCTGCCTACGATGCTCAAATTAAGAGGTGTTTCGCCTGTGGCTCTGTTTAAGGGCATGCTGCCCGCTTTATCGGTGGCCTTCTTCACCAAATCGTCGAGTGCGGCATTGCCGATGGCGATGCGCTGCGCAGAGGAGAATGTCGGGATTTCCAAAAAAGTGGCAAACTTCTCTCTGCCTTTGTGCACGACAATCAACATGAACGCGTGCGCAGCCTTCATCTTGACAACGGTGTTGTTTGTCTCGATGAGCAACGGCATTACTTTTACACCCGCTGAGATGATCGTCTGGATCTTTATCGCCACGATCGCTGCGGTAGGCAATGCCGGGGTGCCGATGGGATGCTATTTCCTGTCCAGCGCCTTTCTTGCGGCCATGAATGTCCCTCTCAATATTCTGGGAGTCATTCTACCCTTCTACACCTTGATCGACATGCTGGAAAGCGCGATCAACGTCTGGTCTGATTCCTGCGTCACAGCGGTTGTCAACTATGAAGTGGAAGGTAGCAAAGCGCAGTTGACAGCGGATGAGCTCTCTGTGGTACAATTCGAGAAAAGTTGAGATATGTCGCCATCGGATGATCCGCACTACACCTTTTTTCCTTTCGGCCAGAAGGAGATCTTCGCAAAGATAGGCAAAGCCCGCCTGATGGAGGCTTTGCGCCGTATGCTGTTGATCCGCAATTTCGAAGTGCGCGCTGAGTCGGCCTACCTTCAGGGGAAGGTCGGAGGATTTTTCCACTCCTATATTGGTCAAGAGGCGATCCAGACTGCAGCTGTGTCGGTGATGGGTCTTGAGAACTGGTGGATCACTTCTTATCGCTGCCATGCCCTGGCGCTTTTGCTTGGTGCGACTCCCAAAGAGCTGATGGCCGAACTTTATGGAAGAGAGACTGGCAACGCCCGCGGGCGAGGCGGTTCCATGCATTTTTATACCGAAAGGTTGCTGGGCGGCTTTGGCATTGTGGGAGGTCAGGTTCCTATTGCTACCGGAGCTGCCTTCACGATCAAATATCTGGGAAAAAAAGACGAGGTGGCCGTCTGCTTTTTAGGGGACGGAGCTGTCGTGCAGGGCGCCTTTCACGAAGCGCTCAATCTGGCCGCCCTCTGGGATCTTCCCTGCATCTACGTCATCGAAAACAACAAGTGGGGCATGGGAACGTCAGTCGAACGCGCTGTCTCAGTGCCGCGACTAGCCGAGGACAAAGCGCCTGGTTACAACATGAAGGGGTATACCTTCGACGGGATGGATTACTTCAGCTGCTATGCCGGATTTGAGCATGTCTACAGAGAAACCTTGGAAACAAGCCGCCCTGTCCTGATCGAAGTGGTGACTGAGCGCTTTAAGGGCCACTCCATTTCCGATCCAGGATTGTACCGGAGCAAAGAAGAGCTCAAGGCGCGCATGCAGCGCGATCCGATCCTCATCTTCAAGCAGGCTCTGATTGAGGCAAAGGTTCTCGACGATGAGACCTACAATCAGATTGATAAAGAGTATCGCGACCAGATGATCGAGGCCATGAAAGCAGCAGATTCTGATCCCTGGCCAGATCCGATCCACCTGGAGGAAGATGTCTACGCCCCCTAATACCCAAACAATAGAATTTCGCGAGGCGCTGAGACAGGCGATCGATGAAGAGATGGTCCTCGATCCAAACGTATTTGTCATGGGTGAGGAAGTTGCGGAATACAATGGCGCCTACAAGGTCACCAAAGGGATGCTCGACAAATGGGGCCCTAAGCGCATTATTGATACTCCGATTGCAGAAAATGGCTTTGCCGGGCTGGCCATCGGCGCAGCGATGACGGGTTTAAGGCCAGTTGTTGAATTCATGAGCTTTAACTTCTCCTTTGTCGCAGCAGACCAGCTGATTTCCAATGCGGCAAAGATGTACTACATGTCGGGCAGCCGCTTTTCGGTGCCAGTCGTCTTCCGCGGCCCCAACGGCGCCGCCGCGCAGGTCTCGAGCCAGCACTCCCACTGTGTCGAAGCGATTTACGGCAATCTGCCCGGCTTCATCATCATTGCGCCGAGCAACGCTTACGATGCTAAAGGGCTGCTGAAATCCTCTATTCGCAACAACAATCCGGTCCTCTTCCTGGAGTGCGAGCTGCTCTACGGGGACAAGATGGAGATCCCCACTGAGGAATATCTCGTCCCCATCGGCAAAGCCAGCGTTGTTGAACAGGGCAGCGACATTACAATAGTATCTCATAGCCGCATGGTCAAGTTGTGCCGCGAGGTTGTTGTGGAGCTTGCCAAAAAGGGGATCAAAGCGGAACTCATCGATCTTCGCACGATCCGCCCGCTCGATATTGCAACAGTCGCAACCTCGGTCCGAAAAACCAACCGCTGCGTCCTCGTTGAAGAGGGGCATATCTTTGCCGGAATTGCCGCGGAAGTCGGTTTTCAGATCATGGAGCTCTGCTTCGACTATCTGGACGCTCCACTTGAGAGGGTCTGCCAGCGGGAAACACCGATGCCCTATTCCAAGACGCTTGAAAAAGAGACCCTGCCAACTGTTCCCCGCATCCTGGCTAGTGTTTATAAAGCCTTAGGCCGCAACGTTTAGGAGAATCATGCCTTTTACGCAGACTATGCCAAAACTCTCTCCCACTATGGAATCAGGGATGATCGCCAAATGGCACAAAAAGGTGGGCGATCGCGTGGAAGCGGGAGACCTTCTGATTGAAGTGGCAACCGACAAAGCAACGGTGGAATTCAATGCGATCGACAGCGGCTATTTGCGCAAGATTCTGATACCTGAAGGCAAAGAGGCCATCGTCAATCAGCCTATCGCCATTTTTACGGAAAAGAAGGATGAATCCATCGAGGGATACAAGCCGGAAGGGGAAGAGAAACCTGAAGCAAAGGTTGAAGAAAAAAAAGAGGCTCCTAAAGAGGCTCCTGCGCAGCCTGCCGCGAAACCTGACGCAATGGCGCAACCTGTCTTTGCTGCAGAACCACCTTTAAAAGGGTATACCCCGCCAACAGAATCTCCAGAGGGGCAAAGAATCCTTGCCTCGCCGCTCGCCCGCAGACTGGCTAAGGAAAGGGAATTGGATTTGGCTACAGTCACAGGCACAGGTCCCAACGGCCGCATCATGGAGCGCGACCTTGAGAAGGCTCAAACCTTGGGTCTTGTTGGATTTGGCCGCCGTGCGGCTCCCACAATTGCACCAGGAACCTTTGAACTGGAGAGCATGACGCCGATGCGCCGCGTCATTGCGCAGCGCTTACAGGAAGCCAAAAGCTTCATCCCGCACTTCTACGTCACCCAGAAAATCAACGCCGAGCCCATTCTGGCCATCCGCGAGCAGCTACTCAATGTTGAACTCAAGGTCACCTTTAATGATCTCATCGTGCGTGCCTGCGCCCTTGCTTTGAAGCAGCATCCAACGGTCAACAGCGGCTTCGATTCGGTCAGCCAGGCAGCCATCCGCTTTAAGACGATTGATATTGCTGTCGCGGTCAATGTCAGCGCAGGCCTCATCACGCCGATCGTGCGCCATGCCGACTACAAGAATGTAGGCGAGCTCTCTGTCGAGATCCGCAACCTCGCCAAGCGTGCCAAAGAGGGCAAACTTGAAATGCACGAATATAAAGGTGGCTCCTTTACTATCTCCAATATGGGGATGCTAGGAGTTACAGATTTTTCCGCTATCATCAATCCCCCTCAGGCAGCCATCCTGGCCGTCAGCGCCATCCTGGATGAACCGGTCGTTCGCAATGAGGCCGTTGTTCCTGGGAAAGTTATGAATCTGACCCTCTCGGTCGACCATCGCGTGGTCGACGGTGCAGCCGCTGCGGAATTTATGAAAACCCTTCAGAAGCTTCTGGAAAATCCTGCAGCGCTGCTCATTTGATTATTTCGCCATTTATGTGAGATGAGGGTGCCCTTCATCCGTAACAATATCAAAATTTCACTCAAGAAATTCATTGAAATAAATTCTTTGTGAGGGCATTTTCAGGAAAATCTTATTTGAGAGGACTTATGGCATATCATTTCTGTCGGACCCAATCATTTTCACCATGTTTCGCGAGAGTGCAGGAGCAAGTCAAAGCCAGTCACTATGCTATGCCGAAACGACGTCAGTATGGACGCGAATGGAAGCAGCCAAAAGTAGAAACGAGAGCAGGCAATCCTATTGTTCACTTATATAAACGAACTAAAGAAATCATGCCATCAGGATCGGGAATTGTTCTTCCACGACGTTTTCTCCCTTTAAGCCCACGCTCAGTAGCAACCCAGCCGAAAATCTCTTTGAAGGTACCTACACGTGAATTCTCGACGGGCTTGATCAATCCACTGGGAGATCTTGTCTTTAGTCAACTTTTTGGTTATCCAAAGATGATTCACCTCATCAATGAAAAAAAACTGCCCCTTAAAGATTTGTTTGAAACCTCGGCACAAGCTGTCACATTTCTTACCCAATCTTCCATTAGGGATCAGGTCAAATATCTCGATTTTACCGGTTTGACATTAGATGATGTGCAATTTAAACAAATAGTTGAAAATTGCCCCAATTTAACTCATTTAATTTTATGGGATTCCAAAATCTCAAAAGATGTTCTTAAACATCTCAGACTGGTGCCAAAGCTGGTTCATTTGTCTCTTTCATTTTGCACACAACTAGACCCGGATTCCTTAAAATATCTCCAATATGTCCCAAATCTGCTCGAGTTGGATATCTCAGGTTGCGATCAACTGCACTCAGATTCTCTTCGCTATCTGAGGCATGTGCCACTCTTACGTGCACTTATTGTATTGAATTGTCCATTGCAAAAAGATGCCCTGCAGCATCTTAAATTTGTCCCCGCTTTGAGGGTGCTGGATATTTCGCTTTGCCGGGAACTCGAAGCAGACACATTAAAACACTTAAAGCATGTCCCGGAATTGCTTAAGTTATCTCTAACCGGTTGTGGCTCGCTGGAGTCGGATGCCTTGAAATCCCTGGTCTTTGTCCCAAAATTAAGAAAACTTTTGATGCCTGGATGCACGCAATTTACCCCCAATTCGCTAAATAATCTGAGTCATGTAAGCTCTCTAAGTGCGTTAAGCATCCAGGATTGGAGCCAGCTAAGTTCCCTGGAGTTCCTTAAGCATGTGCGCCACTTGCATTCTCTTGATATGGCGGCCTGTACCAATCTGAAACCTAACGCTTTAAACTTTCTCAAGCATGTTCCTATTCTCATCTCGCTGATCATGACCCATTGC
Source organism: Parachlamydia sp. (assembly GCA_021372155.1). GTDB lineage: Bacteria > Chlamydiota > Chlamydiia > Chlamydiales > Parachlamydiaceae > JAJFUZ01. Next base: position 8,264 of record JAJFUZ010000355.1, read on the forward strand.
ACAAGTCTCGAAAAGGAAGCTCTGCAAAAACTTGAATTTATCCCTGGAGTAACTCATCTGGATATCACTGGATGCAAACAATTGTCAGCCGAGTCGATTCATGACCTGCCGACCAAGTTACTGGCTTTGCGTACGCTGAATATGGCCTTGTGTCCACAGGTAAGCCAGGCGCGAAAGGAGCAGATAAAACTTGAGTTGCAGAGGGATTCGTTCTCTTAGAAGTCTATCACTTCATCAGAGCAACTTCTTACCAATAATATCGAATCCTTTGATAAATCCAAGGATGATGGCTACAGGGGCGACAGTCACAATCATGTTCGGTACAAAACATCTCGATGAGCATATACTGCCCAATAGGGGGCTACTCCAGGGCTCTGCCCCCAGCCCCTCGGGTAGATGCTCAGTGGCTGCGAGTTCTTCTCACGCAGAGATTGGGCAGTCTGAGAAAATAAATTGTGAAAAAAATGAAAGATTTGCGTAGAGTAGCTTTTTAGAAGAACCTCATTGGCCGCCAGTCTCCTTACCAAGGGCTGCGGCCATACTGATATAAGGTTTTCCAATGAAAAACTAAACTTCTCAGCCCACTTCACGTTGCACTGATGCAAAAAAGGAGAAATAGTGATGACGACATTATCTCAACTAATTTATGGACAATATCGCACGTTGAATCACACCTACTTATTTAAATCAAAAAGTGAACAAAATTTGCAAATTTTAGTGATTAAAGTCTATGATATTTCACGAAATTGTGTTTTTAAGACTTCTTTTTCCCCCGCGCAAATTGAGCTTCTCGATGTAAAATTAACGCAGACATTAGAACCGGATAACATTTCTGCTCTTGTGGAGAAGGTGATACAAAAGAAATTAATTCCTGCGGATCAGTTTCATTCCCCTGAGCCTACTATACAAGGTTGCATTCAAGAGATTCGACAGATTGTCAGTCAAATCAAGTTGAGAGTACTATTTGCAAGTCTAGAACTCGAAAAATTTACCGATCCGATCACCTTTGAGGTTTTTAAAGAACCTGTAATCGATGAGCATGGACATACCTTTGAAAAGAGTTCTATTGAAGGAAAAGCATGTCCATTCACACGTGGACCGATCACCTCGCTAGTACCAAACCGCATTGTCAAACAGGCGATTGAAGAATATCAAAGACAAGAGCCTATCCCTACGTTTTCTCTATATAAAAAGGAAAATAAACAGCTTGCAGATAAAAACCTGCAAATGGTTAGTGATTATTTGAACGCAAATGAATTCGAAGATGCTTTAGATTGCTATGTCAAAGCATTTCAGTATACTAAAGAATGGCGAAATTATGTTGGATTGCCCTTGCTATTTGAGAAGATGGGGAATATGGAAAAAGCTTGCTTGGCCTATCTCCATCTAGCGGAATATCAGTTGAACGACGCAAAAGTAGAGGAAGCGATTAAAGTTATAGAACATTGTCAAAAAAATGTTGCCGAGATGGAGCATATAAACTCGGTTCTTGTTAAACTATACCAAATCACCCATCAAACTTCTAAAGCCGCATCCCTTGCTTTTGACGCCGCGGATAAGTTAAAAGACAAACATCCCAAGGAAGCTTTTGCTCTTTATCAACAAGTCGTTATGTATGATCCAAATCAGTGGAAGGCGTATCTCGAGCTCGCGTCGCTTGCGAATCATAGTTTTGAAAAAACGCATATTTTGCTTACAGGTGCTTGTCATGCTCTTCGAAAGAAAGACTATTCGCGAGTAGCTGAATTTTGTGATCTGGCAAGAAGTCTTGATATGGCTTCCTTTGTAGACCGATTAGTAGAAATTGCTCTTTGTCATAAAACAGGTTTATCACTTAAAGAAAAGCTCACCGCTCTTGCTCATCGTTATGATGCTATGAGGCTTCAATCTCAGAAAGTACTGGTTTACAAGATGCTTGCGCGTTTGGAATATGCTCCCGAATATTATGAAAAGATCATTCAAGGTTATAGCATCTTAAATCGACCTGAAAAAATTCTTAGCTGGACATTGATATGGCTTTCAATCTTAATCGAGAACAAGGAATGGTCGAAAGCTGAAGACGCAGCTGAGTATGCCTTAAAAAGGGTTGAACGTAAACTTCCTCTTTACGAGCGTTTAGAAAGCGTATACACCCATTGGCAAAATCACAAATTAAATGCTTTATGGCTAAGCATGGGAGGTAGTTATTTACTAAATGGGCAGGTCGTTGAAGCAGAGAAAACCTATCGAAAAGCCTGTGATCGGTTTCAATCTTTTGACCATTTCACGGCGCTTGCAGAGACGCTGATCATGCAAGATAAACAAGCGGAAGGTGTCCAAGCTTATTATCGGGCTTCTTTAACGGTTCCATTAAATGGTCCTTTAGATCAGTTAAATTTGTGTCTAAAGAATATTCGCCTTTACGACCCTGAGATGCAATGCGTTGACGCATCGCAGCGAAGGCAAATCCAAACGATGATGAAGGTTGTTGAAATGGCGGATGAATTAAATAATGCCAAAGAAAAATTGAGTAAAGCTAGATCGGAATTGAATGTAAGTAATTTAAAATTAGCGTCCACGGAAATTCAGTTAAGTCAAGCAAATAATAATGTAGTTGAATGGAAGGACAAATTTACTTCGATCGGCGGTAAAATCAGTCATTTTTCAACGCCAATACTACCCATGTCGCTTGGTAAAGAGAAATTGACGATGCACTTGGGAGATATTGGCTTCGAGCCGTTTCTTCCGCAGGATATTTATCAAAGGCTCGAAGGTCCCTGTCCTATTTGGGAAGGTAAAAAAATTAAAGATACCCATTATTTGGTTCTACATACCCAAGCTTTTAATGGAAGAACATTCACGATCGATCTGTTGAGGGAGCTTACGACAAGTCCACGAAAAGGGACGCCGATCAAATTCGCTTCCTCGGATCCAAAACCCATTAGTGGGCCTGTTCCTAATTACACCCCTTGCATATTTGAGAGTTATAGAGAATTTCCGGAAAATTGTAGAATATTTGCTTTGAATACATATTGGTATCTCATTACTAAAGATGTCATTCCGGGTACTCGAAACATTTCTTACGGTCAACAAAAAGCGTTGGTTGAATTACGCAAATACTGTGTGCCTACAGTTCTAGAAGTTGCCCTTGCCTCTACTATGACGTTTTTAGTCTTCGGAGAGCGCATTTTGGGTCCGGGAACCCGTACGCGTTGTCTTGAGATGAAAGATTCCTTAAGGCACTATGACGTATGTAGTAACGATCGGAATGAGTTATGTGTTGGTTACACCACTCCTCCTCATGTTAAATTCAAAGCTCATGTTGATTACGATGTATCCATTGGCATGATGGGTGTAATCAGGTTGGGGGGATTGTAATAACCTACATCGTTGCGGGGATGAGGAGGCCGGTTAAGGCATAGCGGTTTTTAGCATTGCGATTTCAATACCTGTAATCAAAGCCCAGGCCTGCAACCCAGGAATTCCATTGGAAGCCATTTAGATCTTTATCCCTATCTTTGTTAAAGAAGGGGAATGTGCCGAAGGTCTGATCGGGGAACAGAAGGCGGTTGCGTCGGTGGGTCGTCTTAAAATTCCCATGATCGGTGTAGAAATTGCGCCAGGTGCCAAAGACTGTGAGCCACATATTGCATTGAAGTTTGTAGCTGACGCCTCCTGAGATAATCGTGCCATTGCCATGGCTGTGTTGATTGAAATCATGAATAAAGGCGTCGGCAAAGTTCCAGCTGCCCGTGGTTCGGTATTGTTTCCAGTGATATTCGATTGTCAGGAACATAAGAACGCAGGGGATATCGACCTGTGCTTCGATATCGCAGCCAATAAAAGGACCATACCAGCGCGGCTTATATGTCACATGCAGGTCGGGAATTTTGCCTAAGACAGGAAAAGGATCGAATGCGTCGATGACCTGTTTGGCGTGGTGGAATTGCAGCCGCTGATGGTGATAGGAAAAGCCCACGAGCGGGGTAATGATGACGCGGCGACCATTGGAACGAAACTGATAGCCTACAGCGCCTGAAAAATCCATCGCACAGCCGCGGTTGGATTTGTTGCTGATGCGCGAAAAATGCTTATATTTGACGGTATCGAAGCTGCTGTCGCTGCAGGGGCTGCTCTGGACATGAAATTCTTTGTCGCAGGGCAAGCGGGCAAAGCCGTCGACGTGGCCCTCTCCATTGTGGATTCTTGCCCAGTCAGCATTCAAACGGAAGTAATAGTTCAGGCAGGTCGTATAGCGCAAAACAGCAGACGATTCGATCATCTCGATTTCTCTCCAGACCCATCGCCAGAGCTCTTTTGAAGGGGTGCCAAAATTCGTGACAGGATTGCGCTTAAAGGCCTTCATCTGCATCTTGTAATTGTCGTGGCGGTAGCCTACCCCAATTCCAAAGTCGAAGATGGGCGGATAGTATTCAGCCTTAAGGGAACCGAGAAGCAGCAGCCCTGTTGACAGACACAACCACAACTTGCGCATGGCAAAATCCTCAAGTGTAAAAAATAAATAAGATGCAACTCATAACATAGACATATCCCTGGGATCAAGGGAAAATTGCATTTTATGGGAGCGTAAGGTAAATCCCAATTGTATGGGCTTTAGTGAATGGATAGATGCAGGTTGCGCGAACCTTGAACTGCTCGAGGAGCAGTTCGCGCTCTATTCCTATAATCCTTCGCAGGTTAACCGCTCCTGGCAACAGCTTTTCCAGGAACTGGAAAAAGAGACACCCACGGAAGAGATGAACCATGAACAATCGGTTAGCGTTCAGCCCGCCATAGCCAAAGAGGGAAATGAGCTCGATTGCAAGGTGCGCCTCCTGATCAATGCCTATCGGACCTATGGCCATCTCATTGCAGCGATCAACCCTATTGTCTCTCAGCCAGACGTTGAAATCACGCAATTGAAGCCCGAAACCTATGGAATTGCCAAGCAGGAACTTGCCCTCGAATGCAATCCTGAGGGTATTCTCCCTGAGGAGCGCGCTCCAGTTGCCGCTTTGATCAGCGCATTGAAGCAAACTTATTGCGGCAGGATAGGTGTCGAATACATGGGATGCGATCCACAGATCGAAAAATGGCTGCAAAAGGAGATGGAACCGAGCCACAACCAGCCCAAACTTTCGATTGAACAGAAGCAGATGATCCTGCAGCAGCTCAACAAATCGGAACTGCTTGAGTCCTTCTTGCATACGAAGTATGTGGGGCAGAAGCGCTTTTCGCTGGAAGGAGCGGAGACGCTCATTCCGATGCTTTCGGCTTTGATTGAAGCGGGGGATGGGGTTGAAGAGATTGTTTTGGGAATGGCCCATCGAGGGCGTCTCAATGTGCTCTGCAACATCTTCAATAAGTCCTATGCGGAGGTATTCGCTGAATTTGGCGAAAATTATACCCCAGACCAATGGGAAGGAAGCGGAGATGTCAAGTATCACAAGGGTTTTTCTGCCGAAGTGACAACAGAAAAGGGCAGAAATATCCAATTGGAGCTGGCCCCGAATCCCAGCCATCTGGAATCGGTCGATCCGGTCATCGAAGGGATGACCCGTGCGAAACAGGTCCTTCGCAACGATGCAAGAGGGGAGCGCGTGCTCCCTCTCCTCATTCATGGCGACGCTGCCTTGACTGGACAGGGAGTAATCTATGAAACGCTGGAATTGTATCGGCTCCCAGGCTATTCCACAGGCGGCACGCTGCATTTTGTCATCAACAACCAGATCGGCTTTACTACAGTTCCCAGAGATTCGCGCTCCACATTCTACTGCACGGATATAGCCAAAACCTTTGGCATGCCGGTCTTTCATGTGAATGCAGAAGATCCTGAAAGCTGTGTGCATGCGATGCTGTTGGCCTTGCAAATCCGCCAGAAATTCCACATCGATGTCTTCATTGATCTGGTATGCTATCGAAAATATGGCCATAACGAGACCGACGAGCCTGCTTTCACCCAGCCCAGGATTTACCAGATCATCCGCAAGAAAAAGAGCGTACGCGAGCTCTATCGGGACATGCTCATTCACCAGGGTGTCGTGGAAAAGTACATGGCCGAAGCGCTGGAAATGGAGTTTAAGAAAGCGCTCAATCAGGCGTTAAAAGAGATCAAAATTCAGGAGCCTTCCGGAGAGAAGAAAGCCGCTCCTGTTAAGGTGGACCCGTTTCGCGTCGTAGAAACCGGCGTAGATAAGGAGACTCTGCAAAAGCTTGCGAAACGCTGCTGCGAGGCCCCGAAAGGATTCAACCTACATCCCAAAATTGCTCAGCTGTTGAAAGATCGCTTTGAAATGGCAAAGGAAAAGCCTTTGGATTGGGGAATGGCTGAGACCTTGGCTTACGCTTCATTGCTGCAGGAAGGCAGATCGATCCGGATAGCCGGACAGGATACCTGTCGGGGAACCTTCAGCCATCGCCATGCCCTGTGGGTTGACCAGGTGAATGAGACAGCCTATTTTCCTTTGCAGCATGTGAATGGCGGGCGCTTCGAAATCTATAACTCTTCCCTTTCGGAAAACGCCGCGCTCGGTTTTGAATTTGGCTACAGTGCCAGCGCGCCCGAGACCCTTGTCATCTGGGAAGCGCAGTTTGGAGACTTTGCAAATGGCGGCCAGGTCATTATCGACCAGTTCATCGTCCCTTCAGAACAGAAGTGGGGGCAGATCTCTTCCGTTGTCCTCTTTTTGCCACATGGCTTTGAAGGACAGGGTCCCGAGCACTCATCGGCGCGCATGGAGCGTTACCTGATGATGGCTGGGAATGACAACCTGCGCATTGTCAATCCCACCACGCCGGCCCAGCTGTTTCATCTCCTGAGGCGGCACATGCTTTTGCCTGAGCGAAAACCTCTTGTCGTGTTTACTCCGAAAGGTCTTCTCAGGCATCCAGCCTGTGTCAGCAGACTCGAGGATTTGACGGAGGGGCATTTTGCAGAGGTTCTGGACGATCCCGCGCATCCCAAAAAGGTCAATAGGCTTGTCTTTTGCACAGGTCGCCTCTATTACGATCTGGCAGACGAGCGCTCCAAACGGCAGGCTGGGGAAGTGGCACTCGTGCGCCTGGAACAGCTCTATCCTCTGCATGTGGAGAAATTGAAGGAGCTGATCAGCCATTACGAGGGCTTTCAAGAGTGTTTTTGGACGCAGGAAGAGCCGGCTAATATGGGGGCTTGGGAAAGCGTGAGAGGGCAGATTCAGGAGCTTCTTCCCAAAAACTGCCCGCTGACTTACATCGGCAGGCCAAGAAGCGCGGCAACTGCCGTTGGCGCACACGCGCTGCATAAAAGACAGCAAGCGGCTATTTTGGAGGCTGTTTTCAAATCCTACCCTGTTCGCCTCATGAGCCATGAGCAAGGGATCAAAAGTTGAGGATATCATGAAAGTTGAAATCAAAGTGCCCGCGATGGGCGAATCGATCAGCTCAGCCACAGTTGGGGCGATCCTCAAACCAACAGGATCGCAGGTTTCGTCGGATGAAGAGATCCTGGAGCTGGAAACAGAAAAGGTCAACCAGGTCCTTTATGCCCCCGATGCCGGTACGATCACACTGACAGTTCAGCCAAAAGAGGTTGTCCAAATTGGACAAGTCGTTGGCTATGTCGAGACCTCTGCAGAAAAAGGGGTCAAGACTTCTCAGCCTTCACCCCAGCCTGTCTTACCTAAACCAGCTTCAGGAGGCAAATCTGCTGAGCCTGGCGCACGCTTATCCAAAGAGGCCTTTATCGCTGGATTGCAGGCAGAGGAACCAAAACAACCGCCTCCGCAAAAAATGCCCCCTTCTCAGCAGCCTCAAATGCCCACATCTGCCCAAGAGCCAGCCCAAGAGCCAGCCCAAGAGCCTCCTCCGCCTCCGCAACCTCAAAAATCCTCGCAAAGACCAGTAGAAGGAGAGCGTCGCGAGACGCGTCGCAAGATGTCAAAAGTGCGCCAGGTGATTGGCGACAGGCTTGTCAAGGTGCAGCAAACGACAGCATCTCTGACCACGTTCAATGAAGTTGATATGTCTCAGGTTTTGCTGCTGCGCGAAAAATACAAAGATCTTTTTGAGAAACAATATGGCGTCCGCCTTGGATTCATGTCTTTTTTCGTCAAAGCTGTCGTTTCTGCCCTGGAAGCCTTTCCCGATTTCAACTCCTTTATCGACGGAGACGAAATCGTCCACCGCGAGTATTATGACATTGGCGTGGCTGTCGGAACTGAAAAAGGGGTCTTTGTTCCCGTCGTCCGCGATTGCGCCCATCTCGCCTATCACCAGATTGAAGCCTCCATTGCCGAGGCCTCCACGAAAGCTAAAGAGGGGAGTATTACGATCGAAGCGCTGCAAGGTGGAGGTTTTACCATCACCAACGGCGGAGTCTACGGTTCCCTGCTTTCAACTCCGATTCTTAACCCTCCTCAGACTGCAATATTAGGAATGCACAAAATCGAAAAGCGGCCCGTCGTCGTGGATGATCAGATTGTCATCCGCCCCATGATGTACCTAGCCTTGACTTATGACCATCGTCTCGTTGACGGCAAAGATGCCGTCACTTTCTTAGTCCATATCAAAAATATGCTGGAAGACCCGGCAAGGCAGGTGCTCCATGTCTGAAAAATATGATGTTGCAGTGATCGGAGGTGGTCCTGGGGGCTATGTCGCAGCCATCCGAGCCGCGCAACTGGGATTGAAAACGGTCTGCATTGATAAGGGCAAGGCTTTAGGCGGGACCTGCCTCAATGTGGGCTGCATCCCATCAAAATGCCTCCTTGAGACCTCCTATGAGTATGACTGGTTGCAGAATTCGGCCAAAGAGCATGGCATTTCTCACACCGGCCTTTCTATGGATGTTTCGCAGATGATGCAGCGCAAAGACCAAGTTGTCAAAATGCT
>JAJFUZ010000213.1 GCA_021372155.1 Parachlamydia sp.
TGTTTGTCGAAGTAGCAGCGAGCCTGGGCATTCGAGGTATTCAGCATGAGGACTACAAGTCCACGCTGGCCAAGCTCAAAAAATCAGGGTTGTAATCTATTTTCAAAGCAGCATTTCCCGCTGGAAAAATTCTTTCGGAAAAGTCCAGGTCCGTAGAGATTTTTTTGCCAACCGATGCAGGCAACCCCTTAGGGGTTGTCGAAGCAGGGCGGCAAAAAACTTATGTGGTTGGGTACTAGACTTTTCTTGATAGAATTTTTCAGTGGGAGATGCTGTTCTCAAAATCCTGGCTGACAAACAGAAGATCCCTGTGATGGAACTTCTTCACGAAGCTATATCCCTTTGTGGCCATGAATGGGATATAACGCTTATCTGCATAAGGATCTGCAACAAGAATCACGTCGACGGAAAAGCGTGAAAAATCGAGTGATGCGAGAATTTCAAACTCATTTCCTTCTGTCTCGATTAACAGGAGATCGATGTGGGACATCTGATGCTGCTCGAGCAGATCATTGAGCTGATAGCATTTGACATCGATCAGCTCGCTGGATCCGCCGAATCGGCTCATTTCTCTAAGAATTCTCTGAATATGCTGCGGCTCATATTTATCGATCAGCCCTGAGAGCATTTCTGTATTTTTGTCGGGACTCGAGATTTTCAAAAACTGGCTATCGCCGGAACGATTGGTCACGCAGCCCTGCACACAAATCGAGGTCCGGTTGGCTTTTAATTCTTCAAAAATTTTGGGGAGAGGTTCAACGCAGATCCCCGTCCAGCCGAGCTCCCTCTCAAAAAAACAGGAGTGGCTGTCTATCACACCATTATAGGAGCCAATATCGACAAATGTCCCATATCGAAGATTTTCGAAATAGTTGAGATGGATAATCCGGTCCTGCCCATGCTTGCTGTAATAGGTGCCAAAGCAGAGTGCTGGAAAAAGGACAAGTGCTGCGAGTAGGAACGACTTCTTCATTTGCCTCCCTCATTCGGGTGCTTTTCATATCTTTATCTCTTTATCCTATCCCTTTGTCAAGATTTTTTTTCTGAATTTGTCCGCTCCATGCGTTTATATAAAATTAATGTAACTTTAATTGATTATTTACTAATAATGAATATTATTTATATTTTAAATAATGATAGGTTAAAAATGAAACGATTATTAAAGATTATATTCCTGTTTATTGCCATCGCTGGGCCTGTACAAAGCGGCGAAGAGTCTTCCTTTGTCTCCCCTACAGAAATCTTTGTCATGGCCCATGGCCTCGATGAGATTAAAGAGGGGTTCAAAATCAATAGCGTCCCTTACACCTACCACAAACTTTTTGAAGAGGCACAATCAAAAGAGAGCCTGGGCTTTTTTGGCTACCATGGCAGCTGTCGTGACTTTCGCATCTATCAGGATCTCATTCGCATCGGGATCGAAGAGGTGTTGCAGATTCCCATCCGCAAAGATTTCCATTTTTTGCGCATCCCCGGCGATAATGCCTTTGAATTGGAAGGCACTTCCGATTTCTTCAAGCTTTACACTGATATTTTTGATCTCTCCAGCGATCAGAAAGCGCGGCTCGTCTCTCTGCAAATCGCCCTATATAATGAATGCCTGGAATATGGCAGCGGCTCCTGCCCCACGGAATATTTTACAAAGAACGCGTCGTTGACCACCGTCAATTACCCCAAGAAGCTGAAAGCTTTCTTTGAGCTGCTGGGAATTGAGCCGAAGAAGGTGGGGCAGGCGTTTAAAATCGGACGCCAGCTGCTGCCGGACGACCGCGGTATTCTGCTGCAATTCTTTGACCTCTCGCACCAGAATAGAGGGCTGGCCTTTTATGATCTGTTGGACAGACATGCCTATGCATCGCTCCCTTTAGGCGTGCCCTATCCTGGAGGCCAACTTCCCTCCCACTACATCTGGAAAAGAGATTTAAAAGAGTATCCGCAGCTGCGCCTTGTCGTCAGCAATCGCCATACGCTTAATCCCCAATCGCGCATCACGATCAAACGCTATGATGGAATCAAGCCAGCGACCATTAAAAAATATGAGAATGCCCTGCGCCAATTCTTCAAAAAACAAAAGGTGGACAGTACCCAGAAGAACCGCTATCGCGAGCAGCTGCAGGCTCTCTGGAAGTGATTAACGAATGCGTCGGCCCTTATTGCTCTTGGCAATCACCAGTCGCTCCCAATAAATGCGCATTTTTGGAGAAAAATAGCGCTTCACTTTATCCAGTTTTGGGGAACGCTGGGGAAGTTCCGTGTCGATGCAGGCGAACTTCCCATCGCGCGTTAAGCAAATATTTGAAACCAGATAGGTGGAGCTGAAGCCATTGGCAATGATCTCGTAAAGCTCATTGAGCTGCCCCTTCGTGACGTTTCTCCAGGCGGATTGGCATGCCGGCCGGGGAGCCAGTTTCATGTCGGTCACCATCAGCATGACAGGCTGCTGGTTAGCGGTGGGATCAACGGGAAGTTCGATCAGAAACTTATCAGGAACAACGAAATGGCGGATCCCCTTGTCTTTAATCAATTTGCGAATATTGGCAGCTCCGGCGCATCGGTCCGCCAGCTTTTTCCAACCCACATTTTTGTCCAACCCCTCCGAGTCGAGATAGACCTTAAATAGATAACCCGGGACAAGGGGATGACTTGCCAGGCGCCATTTGGCTGAGCGTTCATGGCCGGCATATTTGGTAAGAAGTGTGACAAAGCCTGCGGCCTTAAAGGAATCGACATCACTTAGAGGATGAGGGTGTTGATCAATGATCTGATCCAGCGCGTCCTTCATGGGGTGGTCCTGCGGCAGCATGAAGGGCTGCAGTTTTTTCTGGACAGCAGGATCGTAATAGGATGATCCAACAATGTGTTGGTACCAGGCGGTTTGAGCGGCATCAATTCCTTGCGTCAGTAGAGAAACAGAGAGCGTCAGAAGAATAATAATTTTTTTCATTTTTTTTCCCTCGAGTTGCCCGCTCCCATCCTTGGAGCCCATCCTTGGAACTTCTTGGAGCGGGAAATTCCCGCATAGCATCGGGCACAAGCAAATGCAATATTTTTTTTTAACTCAACATTGTACATTTCTTGAACTCATCGTCGGAAAAAAGCTTCGTCCAATAAATGTACAATGTTTAGTTTAGACGATATCTAGTGAGATGGCAAAACATATGGCCGTGATGAGAACAAGCGACAGGCGAAACATACTGCGCGCCCAAAGTTGATCATTCTGGTAGGCAAATCCTGCGAGACAGAGGCCGAACCAGGTAAGGCCCAGAACTAAAGCAACAGCAAGATAAAAGTTGCCTGTATAGCCAAACAGAGTCAGAAGCATCGCAGAGAAGGTAAAGGCGAGGATATAGAGCAGCATATGGATTTTCGTCCGCCAGATTCCCTTAATGACAGGAAGGACAGGGATCTCCGCTGCCACGTAATCATTAAAATGGGTCATGGCAATGGAAAAAAAGTGGGGCATCTGCCAGAGCACTAGCATGGCGAACAGGATCAGGACACCCCCATCCAGCTGATTGCTCACGGCACAATAACCGACGGCGGGCGGGACGGCGCCGGCAATGCTTCCGATCGCAGTTCCATAGATCGTGCGGCCTTTCCAGACGCTGTAGAGCACGACGTAGACAAAGTATCCGACAGCGGCAACAGAGAGGGCTAGAAGATTGGTATACGCCAGCAGGATCAGGCCGCCCACACCACCCAGAAGAGCCGCAAAGAGGATAGCGCTGCGTCCTGAAATGGTTCCCCGGGCAAGCGCCCGATTTTTCGTGCGCTCCATTTTGCTGTCTCTCTGTCGGTCGATATAGTTATTCAAAATGCATGCTGATGCCATCACGAAGGCCAGTCCCATGAAAGTCGCAAAAAACAGCCCAAAATACCAGACACCTTTTGAAGCGAGCAAAAAACCTGCCGCCATCGTCAGGAGATTGCCCAGGACGATCCCCGGCTTGGTCAGAAGGTAGTAATTAATCATGAGTCATCTCCATCGGCATTTCCATCGGCATTGTCCTGCTGTTGAGATCAAAGATGATCCAGAGAGATCCGATCGCGACGATGCCGAGGATAAGCAGCATGAAAAAGAAGAGGAGCGTCTCCCAGCGCGGCTTGGCCTCTTCGCCGACATGCAGGAAAAAGCGCACCTGGATGGCTGCCTGCAACAACGCTAAGAGGATGATCGCCACTGTGATGGCTGTTTTGGAAAAGAATCCAGCAATGACGAGATAAAAAGAGGCAGCAGTCAGAATCAGGCAAGTGAAAAAGCCGGTGAGATAGGATCTCAATGTCCCATGCCACTCTTTTTTGATCTCTTTCAGGCTTAATTCATGGCTCATAACACCCCCATCAGATAGACAAACGTAAAGATGAATATCCAGACCAGGTCCAGGAAATGCCAGAAAAGGCTGAAGACGACGAGCCTGCGGAAGGTCTCGACGGTAATGCCCTTAAAAAAGAGCTGCGCCATCATGACAGCCAGCCAGCATAGTCCGATAGAGACGTGTAGACCGTGTGTGCCCACAAGAGTGAAGAACGAGGATAAAAAGGCGCTCCTTTGCCAGCTATTCCCCTCTTGGACGAGATGAGAAAATTCATGCAGCTCCATGGCGACAAAGGAGGCACCCAGAGCAAAGGAAACGGCTAGCCAGGAGATCGTCTTATAGGTCTCACTGCGCAAGGAGGCCAGCATCCCAAAGCCGCACGTCACGCTGCTGAGCAGCAGGATCATCGTTTCGACAAAGGCAGTAGAAAGGCTGAACAGTTCCCGCGAAGAGGAGCCACCGAAAGTGTTATTGTGAAGGATCGCATAGGTCGCAAAGAGCGAGCCGAACAAGAGACAGTCAGTCATCAGATACATCCAGAATCCCAGCACGGTCCTGGAAAAGGTATCCTGGTGAGGGTCAGGAAGGCTCGTATCGGCGTGTGTTTCAAGCGTATCGGAATGGTGGATTGTCAACCAGTCAGCCATGTGACCTCATGAGGCGCGCCTCTTCCATCTCCTTCACCTTTGCCGCTGGGATGAACGCATGCTCATCGTCTCCTGAAAGGCGAATGATGAGACAGGCAACGAGTCCGGCAAAACTTAAAATGGCCAGCCAGCCAATAAACCAGGTCATGGCAAAGCCAAAGATCAGGCTTAACAGGCCAATGTAGAGCCCCATAGGCGTGTTTTGGGGGAGATGGATATCTTCATATTCCATATTCTGTCTGGGCCCATGCCCTCTTTTAATCGCCCAAAGAGGGTCGAGCTGATCGACGATGGGTGTGAAGGCAAAATTGTAGATAGGCGGAGGCGATGGGGTGGACCATTCCAAAGTACGGGCATTCCAGGGATCGCCCGTCCTGTCCAGATGATGCTTGCGGTTTTTGTAGCTGTAATAGAGTCCGTAAATCTGGATGCATGCCCCGCAGAACATCAAAAAGGCGCCTGCAGCAGCAGCGATAAAAATGGGATGCCATCCGGTCGAAACTTCATAATGGTTCAGGCGTCTTGTCGCCCCCATGAAGCCGAGCATGTAGAGCGGCATAAAGGCCTGCAAGAACCCAATAAACCAGCACCAGAAGGCATAGCGGTTCAATTTATCATCGAGAAGAAAGCCTGTGAACTTGGGGAACCAGTAGGTGAAGCCGGCAAAAAAGCCAAAGAGAAAACCGCCGATGACCATGCCATGAAAATGGGCGATCAGGAAGAGGCTGTTGTGCACCTGATAATCGACCGGAGGCGAAGAGAGCAGAATTCCTGTCATTCCTCCGACGCTGAAATTGAGCACGAATGCGAAAAACCAGAGCATGGGCGAGGTGAAGTGAACGCGTCCCCGGAATAACGTGAAAAGCCAGTTAAAGATCTTGACGCCTGTCGGAATGGCGATGAGCATGGTCATGATCCCGAAAAAGGCATTGACGCTGGAGCTGGCGCCCATCGTAAAGAAATGGTGCAGCCAGACAATAAACGAGAGAAAAGCGATGAGGATGAGCGCCCAGACCATCGAGACATAGCCGAACAGCCTTTTTTCTGAAAAGGTGGGCACCACTTCAGAGAAGATTCCAAAGATCGGAAGGATCAGGATGTACACCTCAGGATGGCCCCAGGCCCAGATCAGGTTGATGTACATCATGGGGTTTCCCCCTCCACCCGCTGTGAAAAAATGCATGCCGAGGTAACGATCCAGTGTGAGCATGAATAGAGTGGCCGTCAGGATTGGGAAAGCGAATATGACCAGAAGCAAAGCGCAGAGGCAGCTCCAGACAAAGATTGGCATCTTCATCAGTGTCATGCCGGGACAGCGCATCTTGAGTATCGTGACCAAAAAGTTGATGCCCGACAGAGTGCTCCCCACCCCAGCGATCTGGAGCGTCCAGATCCAGTAGTCCACCCCTTCATTGGGACTATATTCTATCCCGGAAAGAGGCGGATAAGCCAGCCATCCGGCCGCCGAAAAATGGCCAAGCGCCAGAGAAATCAGAGTGAGCATGGCCCCTGAGGCAAAGAGCCAGAAGCCGACTGCGTTCAAAAAGGGATAAGCGACATCCCTCGCTCCAATCTGCAACGGGATGATGAGATTCATCAGGCCAAAAACTACTCCCATACCCACAAAAAAGATCATTGTCGTTCCATGCGCCGAAAAGACCTCTTGAAAGTGGCCTGCAGTCAGGAATCCGGGATTATCTCCCACAGCCAGGGCCTGATGGATGCGCATCATGAGCGCATCGGCAAAACCTTTGCAGAACATGATCAGCACGACGGCGATATACATGATGCCGATTCTTTTGGGATCAACAGTTGTCAGCCACTCATCCCAGAGCCATTTCCAGCGCCCAAGATAGGTAATGAGGCCGATGAGTCCCAGACCTGACACTACAATCCCGATGACGGCGCCGTTCTGGCTAGGTTCATGATACAAAGCCTCTAATGTCAATCTTCCGAACATGCTCATGGATTTGCTGGTTTCATGAATTTGTTAATGATCTGATCGAAGAGTTTTTCGTCTTTCAACTGATAAATCTCCACAGCATTGTTCTGGCTGGGCACCGCCAGCTGCTCATATTCCTTGAAATCAAGATCCTTCGATGCCTTCTTAGCTTCATCTCGCCATTTCTGATATTCCTCATCTGATGTGGCGCGGGTGATGAAATGCATGCCTGCGAATCCCTCGCCGCTCAAATTGGCCGAGGAGCCTCTGAAATCTCCAGGCTCATCGGCAATCAGATGCAGCTCCGTCTTCATGCTGGGCATAGCATAGATCTGTCCGCCGAGATGGGGAATCCAAAAGGAGTTCATGGGAGCATCAGCGGTAATTTCAAAGTGGATAGGCGTCTCTGTCGGGATCTGAAGGAAGTTGACGACGGCAATTTTATCTTCCGGATAGATGAAAAGCCACTTCCACTGAAGGGCCACCACCTGGATCGTCATCGATTTATTCTTACCCTCAATCGGTTTGTAGGGATCCAATTCATAGGTCTTTACCCAGGTCAAAACAGCAACTACGACCGTCAGGACCAGGGGAATTCCCCACCAGATCACCTCAGCAGCTACATTGTCCACCAGATCGGGATCATAGACACCTTTGGGGTTATTCTCCCGGTAGATCCAGGAAAAGATGAACATGAGAATATAGACGGGAAAGATCACCAGCAGCATGATCCCCTGGAGGATGAACAGAAGGTTGCGCTCTTCGAGGGCGATCATGCCTTTGGGAAACAGCATGGCGATTTTATCGCGGAAATGGATAATTTGCAGCGGCTGCATGGCAATGACAAACAGAATGACCAATGCTGAAACGACCAGCATAAAAAAGAGGGGTCTCTTCGCTTTTGCCATTGTGACAACCTTATCTGCCAAAACAAGTTTTGCAAATAGCTAAAATAATGTGATTTTGCAGAAAGTCAAGTTGAATTTTGATTATGCTGTGAATTTCTTAGCCATTGAAGCTGAGCCAAAATGTGCGACAGCTGAGACCAACGATGAGAGTGCCGACAATCATCATCAGCCATTTGGTCGGAATATGCTTGCACAGCCAGGCTCCAATAGGAGCGGCAATTGCTCCGCCGATAGCCAGAGCGGCCACGACCTGCCATCCGATGTCGACACCTCCCGCTAAAAAGGTCAAAGAAGAGGCAACGGCGATAAAAAACTCGCAGGCATTCACACTGCCTATTGTCATGCGGGCGTCGTTGCCCCGGACTAAAAGTGTGGAGGTCACAATCGGCCCCCAGCCTCCGCCTCCCACCGAATCCATAAAGGCACCTGTGAATCCTAAAGGAATGAGGTGCGTTGTGACGGAGCGCGGGGGAAATTCCCGAAAGGCTTTAATGACGATGATGGCGCCCATGATGAGCAGGTATAGAGCTACAAAAGGTTTGATCTTATGGGAATCGATCATTGTCAGCAAAAAGGATCCCACGATCGCTCCCAGGATTCCCGGTAAGAGCAGCCGGCGGAATAGCTTTCCATCCACATTGCCAAATTGATGGTGGGAAAGCCCAGAAAAGCCCGATGTGATGCACTCTGCCGCATGAGTCGTGAAGCTGGCATACGCTGGCGATAAACCCGTGCTTAAAAGCAGCGTTGTGGAAGTCAATCCATAGGCCATTCCCAATGCCCCATCCACCAGCTGCGCCAAAAAACCAATGATCAAAAATTCCAGGAAAAGTTCCATTATCCACCCAGCTTCTTGAGACAGCGCATCAGATCGATTCCCTTTCCAAGTACACCTCGAAACAGATCTCCCTTTTTCCTTACGCGTTCCGGGACATTTTTGATCGTGAAATCCAAAGGATCGAGACCCTCTTTGACCTCCTTCCAATCCAGCGGCGTCGATACGGGTGCCCCAGGCTGTGGGCGCACGCAATAGGGCGCAGCCATGGTCTTCCCAAAACTGTTCTGCAGATAATCCAGGTACACTTTGCGCCTTCTGTTAGCAGGAGTTCTTTCTACTGATGTGACTTTAGGCAGCTGTCCTTGGATCAATTCCGCTAGGAGCTGTGCAAATAGATTAACAATTTCATAAGGGTATTGAGCCTTTAAGGGCAAGTAAAGATGTAATCCTGTCGCCCCAGAAGTTTTGCAGTAGCTTGGAATTGCATGACTCTCAAGCAACTCATGGATAAAGATAGCCGTATCAATGACTTTCGAGAATGAAATTTCAAAAGGATCTAAATCTATGACTAAGTAATCCGGGTTTTGCAATGTGGGAGCATGCGAATTGAAAGGGTGAAGATCAATGCTGCCCAAGTTGACCGCATAGAGCAAACTGTTCTTATCGGGAATAGTCAGGTATTTGATTATTTCCTTTCCATGTTGAATGGGAATGGTAGAGATCCAGCTGGGCGCATGCCGGTCGATATTCTTTTGAAAAAAACCTTTCTCTTCAATTCCATTGGGAAGACGGTAGAGAGAGACAGGACGCAGTTTGAGATAGGGAAGGATAAAAGGTGCAATGCCATCATAGTATTCTAACAAATCCCCCTTTGTATACTCCTCCTTAGGCCAATAGACTTTATCCAGATGAGTCAATTGAGGTAAACCGGTTGCAACTTCCTTTGTGACTTCTTTGGGTTTTTTATCCTCTCGCAGTCCCATGAAAATGGGCTGACGCATCTGCCCTTCTTGTGTCCATTCACTGAAAGAGACTTCGCAAATCAATTGAGGGGTTACCCAAG
>JAJFUZ010000019.1 GCA_021372155.1 Parachlamydia sp.
GCGAGAGCTTTCGCTGCTGTCCGAGAGGGCATTTAGATATCAGTCAGGGTCTGAGGAAGAATAATGGAAGAGATCGTTGAGATGCACGCCATCGCACGCGGCAACGTCCAAGGGGTTGGCTTCCGCGCCACTACACAGCGCATTGGTTCGGAAATGAAACTAAAGGGAAGCGTGAAGAACATGCCCGAGGGTACTGTGGAAATTTATGCTCAAGGTACCAAAACTCAGATTGAGAACTTCTGCAAAGTCATGAACAGCCACTGGCAAGGCTATATGGAACCCCTAGCCCCCACCCTTCTCAAGGGACTCAACCGCTACGATGGCTTTGAGGTCAGGTTTTAGCCGGCTTTTCCATATGGGCAAAAATCTTCCCGAATACCTCTTTCATATCTGACTCACCGATCGGGAATTTTGTGGGCTCTTTTTCCAATTTTGCCATCTCCGCTTTTACCTTACTCAGCTCACCTGCCGAAAGAGGTTTAGGAGCGGTGGGATGCAGACTTTCCAGCAGACGCCTCTCATCATGCAGATTTTGTTTCTCCACTTCGGGCGTTTTAGGATCTTTCATTTTGCCCTCGATCCCAGCTAATCTCGTAGCAACATCAATTCCCAAATCGTTTGTTCCTCTTGCTGCGGATTTTAACAGATCCATTCTTGCCTTATCATTTTTTACTTTCTCGGGAAACTTGTATCGCATCATCCGGAAATCCTGATAAGCTTTCATCAGCTTCTGCATATCGGGCGGTGTCTGTTGAGCTAACTCTTTCATCGCCTTGAAATCTCTTTGAATTGCTTCTTTTGTCTTATTTTTGATGATGAATTCATTTTTTATAGCAGTTGCATTCGCTGATGTTGCCGCCACTATTGCTTTTTGTTCAGCGATATCTGCATTTTTATAAATGGGTGAAGCGTTGTCTGAATGTTTTTTCACATCGGCCATCAACATCTGATACCTGGGAGCCCTTTGAGCAAAAATGATGGGACTGACATCGGCCTGACTTGTGATCCCGATTGTAGACAAATTCATTTTAGGTACCGCTTGTGCCACTTTTCCCTGCAGATTGGGCATTTGAACATACAGTGTCTGAAGTTCAACACCCTCTTGAATAAGCTTTAGGACGTTGTCGATATTTTGCGCATAATAGCTGACTGTGGCCTCTTCAATGGCAACATCGGCATTCCCAGGAGCTTTCTGCGCGGCTTCCTTCTGATGGTGCTCTAAACCGGTAAAAAAAGACTTCAACTCCTTATCCGTTCGAGTATAGAGATCCTTGAGATCCTGGACAAAAAACCTCTCGCTTGGTGTCAGACTTTTGTCATCCAGAAGTTTTGTAAAGAATATCTTTTGCTTTTCAACATTCTTGGCGAATGATCTTTCTGTCGAAACAGTTTCTGTAACCGTTTTGGTTAAATGCAAGGCTCGCGCCATCAACTTTTCTAATCTCTCATTGGCTATCCCTTTCAGATCGGGAGCCAGCTGTTCCTGTATGCGCTGCATCGCGGCTCTACGCTCTCCCTTGGTGACTGCCAGGGAATGCGGCCTGGGCGCGTTCACTTGTGCCTTTGGACTGGTTTCTGCTTTTGGCGCCCCTGCCGACTGAGATTTAGGCTCTGCGCGCGGATAAACACTTGTCGGTGGTTTTGGAACCACCGCGGCCTGGGGAGAAGTTTGTGCTGCCGCCTGCGATTTAACGGCTGTCGGTAGCGGTGGGAGAGGAAGTCTTGTTTGTGTCTGCTTTGCCGCTGCGCGGGGAGAAACACCAGGCGGTAGCGGTGGGAGAGCATAATTCGGTCTTGTTTGTGTCCCCGCCATCTGGGGCTTTCCACCCCCGATTTTACTTTGTAATCTATTCATCTTGCGTCCTGCGTCAATATCAACCCCAGCTTTACCCATCGTCTTTAATTTATCCGGAGAGGAGGATGTTGTAATCTCCCGCGATTCATTGACAGCGCTGGCAACAGCCCGAACTTTCCTCGCGGGAAGCAAATCGATAGCTGCCTGGCCAAATTTAACAGCTTTGGTCGCAAGAGTATCAAGCGCGTTCTTCACCTCTTCAGCCGCCTTATGGGCCACTTCTTTGATCGTGGGTGGCGCTTGCTCCTCATGTCGTTGTACGGGAGTTCCTTGAGGAGAAAAACTGGCGGCACCTGGATTAGTCATAATCCCACCATTAGTTATTATGTTTTAAATACAATTCAATTTTTATTATATTAATTATTTTATTTCAGTTCTATTTGTTTTCTAATTATTCAGATTTATTTACTTATTTTTCACTTGCAAAAAATGAGGCATTTGGATAAATAAAACTTTATGATTCATATTTTAACCTGCCTGCTGGCACTATCTCCTCTTGCGATGCTCGCTGCCCCCCCGTCGGAAATACCTCAGGAATTATGGAAAGCTTTTACCTTAAATAACCAAATCCCAGTCACTTATTGGTTTGCTGACGACTCCTTACAAACTGCTCAATCAGAAAAACTTGAATTTTTCATCTCAAAAGCCAAAAACCGGGAATGGTGCTACAACGGCGAGGTTGACGGTTTCATTTTTCAGGCGCTGGACGATATCGCTCAGGAAATCAAGGGAAAGGAAATCGCTCTCACAGGCTCACTCGTAAACTGGTATGCAAGTATCCTTCTCTCTTATGATGCCAAACCCGTGGTGATCGATTTTTTACCTGCCGTCACGAAAGAGACAAAAGTCACCTATCTCACAAGAGAGGAATTCGCCCAAAATCCTCGCAAATTTGACCTTATTATCACCGTTTCCGGATTAGCGCACGAGGGTTTAGGCCGCCAAGGAGAACCTCTTCATCCCGACGGTGATCTGTGGATGATGTCGCAATTTAAACAGTTGCTGAATCCAGGCGGCAAAGTTCTGATCGCTGTACCTGTCGGTCCGGATGCATTAGTCTGGAACGCTTTCCGAGTCTACGGAGAGAAAAGACTCCGGTTGCTTCTCAAGGGATGGAAACCTGTCCGCTATTATGGTTTTAGGCGTGAATTCCTGCATCGAAACCCTGGCTACCTTTACCAGCCGGCCCTTCTTCTGACTCCGAGGTAATGAATGCGAAAAATATTTGCATGGCTATGTTTGGCCTTCACTCTTGGCCTGAAACCTGTTTCAGCACAAGAATACATCTTTGTCAATGAATCCAATTCCGGCGACTTTTTTTCTTCGTTCAACTGCGTTGTGCGTCTCTTGCTCTATCATGAAATGGGGCACTGCGCCGGGGTCGAAGTCGACTTTCAGAAAAATGGCCTCTTCTACGATGCTGCGCGCGGTCCCAATTGGTGGGAGTACTATTTCGAGCCTATCCAGGTAGGAAATCCAGATGAAGGCATTCCGATTCCTTGCGGGGAGACGCGAGCCTATGAAGCAAGTGAGAAAATAGCCAACGCCTGCAAGCCGCAACGTTTCAACAGAATCATCAGGAGATACATACGCGTCAAACCTTCAGTCAGACAAAAGATGCAACGGTACTTCACACAGAATTTCAGAGGTTTTGCCATGATCGGGGTGCATTATAACAAATCCCGTCGCACTCCTTATGTACGCTTCAGTGAACAAGTCCACCGCTACATCAAAGAAAATAAAATCAGTAACTATCGCCTCTTTGTCTCAACTGAAGATCAGGGCTTCCTCGATTTTATGCGCATGCTTTTTCCCGACCGCGTCCGGTTTCTTCCAGGCTTGCGCTCAAAAGGCAGGAAGCCAATCCCGATCAAGGCGCCATTTGCCTATGGAGAACGCGAGGTCATGGAATGGTTGCTGTTATCGAAAGCCGAAATCATGATCCACACACACTCCTCGCTAAGCTTCTGGGTGAAGTGCAACAATCTTTCTCTTCCGTCGATTTTCGTTGAAGGAAAAAAATGAAAGCGCGCGAAGCCGCTTTTAAGGCCGTACACTCTGCGCTCAGTCAAAAATCGTTTGTCGCCGATATGCTTGACGAATGGGAGCGGGCGGAACATCCCAACGGGCAGGACCTTCGCCTCGCCTGGGAGATCGCAAGCGGCACTGTGCGCATGGCCCTCGCTCTGGAGCATTTTGCAAAGCAGTGTGCCGGCAGGTCAAAATTGAACCTTAAACCCAAGGAGCGCGCCCTCCTCTACACAGCACTCTACCAGCACGCTTTCATGTCGCGTGTGCCGCTATATGCCATTGTGGATGAGACAGTCGCATTGACAAAACGGTTTTGCCACAGCTCCTTCGCTGGATTTCTTAACGCCGTTCTGCGCAAACTCAGCCAAACCTCCCTCTCTCTGCCGCAAGGCGATTCCGTTGACGAACTCAGTGTGCGCACCTCCTTTCCACCCTATTTTGTAAAAACCCTTATTGCCGACTATGGCCTGGAAGCCTCCAAAAAGATTCTGGAGGCAGAAAACCTTGCTCCTGCCATCATGGCGAGGATCCGCCCAAGGACACACCTAAGTGCATCTATAAACACACCCTATCTCCAGATAGTGCAAGAGCATGAGCCCCGAATCGCCAGGTTAACTGAAAATGATCGGCTACCCGAATTGGCTCGCTCACAGGACTTGTACTTGCAAAACGCCACTCCTGCTCAACTGGTCTGGAATTTGGCGAAAGACTTGAAAAAGCCCCCAGAATCTATTCTCGACCTATGCGCTTCTCCTGGAGGCAAATTGCTGGCCCTGCATGACCTCTTTCCACAAGCCTCTTTGACTGCCAACGACGTCTCTGAAGACAAGCTGCGCCGCTTGAAAGAGAACTGCTCTAAATATGGCCTAGAAGCCGCCATCTATTGCGGAAAAGGCGAAGATTTCAAAGCCGCGCCTGGATCCTTCGATCTGATCGTCCTCGATGTTCCCTGCAGCAATTCCGGCGTGCTGAACAAACGTCCCGAGGCGCGCTGGAGGCTATCAGAAGAGCAATTGAAGCAGCTCGAGGAGACGCAGCTGCGCCTCCTCGAACGCGCCAGCCAGCTTGTCGCCCCGGAAGGGGAAGTCTGGTATCTAACCTGCAGCATTCTCAAGCAGGAAAACGAAGCCATCGTCACCCGTGCCTGCAAGCTCTATGGTTGCAGGACGCGGACTCAAATGACCCTTCTGCCTGATCAAAGCGGCTGGGAAGGGGGGTTTGGCGCCGCGCTTTTTAGATCGAACAGTATGGACGTACATAAGTCGGATAGATATTTATTACGGCAATGAATATGCTTTTTTTATAAGATCTTCGTAATAGTCCGGTCTCTCATTCACTAAAAAGGGAAATAATAATGTTAGCTTCATTTCCATGCGAGAGTTCAAAATCTGTCTCCTTACTCAATATGGCTGGCAACCAGCCCGTACAAACAGCACAACCAGATCTGTCTCAAATTGCCGCTGGAGCACTTTCATCCGCCTCATCTTCTTCAACGCCAATAAATCTCGCCGAACGACAGGTGGAGAAGAAAGATCCGTATCTTTATGAATTTCCTAGTCATTATACGATCACATTAGCCAACAATCAAACGGTAGACCTATCAGGAGTTAAAGTACCGTTAAGCAATATATTCAGGGGAGGAATTAACTGGGGTGGGGGATCCTGCAAAATGATGGCACAAGCCATGCAGGCTTTTGGAAATCCTCCAAGGGTGTTCAATTTACCCCTCTGCATCTGTGCGGCACTTAATCCTAACTTCTCTATTATTGAACTGTACTCAACCGAAGAGACTGTAGAGCCGCTGAAGAATGTACGTAACTTGCTATCTGATAAGATCCAGGAGGGCGTCACCCATTTCTACATCCCTGTTGATATGAACAATCATGCTTCTTTAGTTGCATTGATCGTTTCAGGAAATACTGCAGCATTCAGATTTTATGATTCCTATAAGCATCAGAATTTAGATAGCAGATATTTTAACAATACAATTTTTCTTGATTTCCTGAAATCGCTGGTACCTTCCTCTCTAACTATCGATGAGCGATGGGTTGTATTGCACCCCTTGGACCAGGGAGGAGAAAATTCTCATGGTTGCGGATATTACACGGTATACACGGCTCTGTTGCTGACGCAAAGCGAAGAATTAAGAAATCGCCCAACGTTTGACGCGCCTCTATATGATGAAACCCATGACCTTCGCATACGCGCAGAATTAGTCGTCAGAACTTTAATCGCTTATGGCATCGATTATGTGGATCCCTGTACGGATGAATTAGGAAAAAGAGACGGGATATTTAGCAGGCTGGGTCTAGCAGATCTTGAAATCTTAATCAGCCAGCTGAAACCAAGGATGCCGATCATCTATTCGAGGCCCAGGCTAGAGGCAACAATTACAAGCATGCTCAGCGGGCTGAATAAACCACAGCAGCAGAATGGAACTTCCGCGCCCGCCAACTCATTGGTTGCGGGCCCGGAATTTATTTATTTGACCAATTGCCAGGATGTTCAGGATTATCTGAGACGGTTGCGCACAGCCAGCGCATCGCTCACATCATAACCATAGCGCTCCGCCAGGCTGACAACCTTGTCGTAAAGATCGTCGCTGAGAGTCTTATAGAGGATCTCCCAGGTCAAATCGATATGGTAAGGCCGAGGATGCGCGTTTTTAGAAACTCGCTTCAACACCTGGGAATCGAGAGAGATGCCAAGGCGCCTGCTCATTTCAGGCAGAGCATTTTCGATATCCTCGACCCGATAGGTCCATTCGGCCCTCTTTTCCGCTTTCAGGTTCCAGTAATACCAGTATTTAGCGCAGCGGACAATGATCTTTTCGTTGATTTTCATCTCTGGAACATGCTTGAACACATAGCGCCAGGAGAGCTCATTGGCCAGATGAAAGGAGGCGATCGTCTTGAGAGGATGGCGCACCTGGTGAAAGATGTGCTTGAAGCGGAAACGGGCTGCAGGAGGACCACACAGGCGTTCGCGGGTATCGACAGTCATCGACCAGGAGACAATTCCGTAAGAATTGTCGCGTTCATGACCGACTTCGAGGCCGCATTTCTGCAGCACTTGAGCGATGTAGGCCGTTCCGCTTCTGGCGCAACCGACGATCAACAGTTCGCGCGGCTCTCTACTTCACCCCGGCGCTCGCAGCGCCAGGGATGAAGAAACAAAGGATGAAGAGACAAGGGGCTAGCGTGAATAAAAATAGCCGCTTCATGATTTAAGCACCCTGCTTAATCAGGGCATATCCCGCACTCACATCATACCCATAGCGCTTCGCCTGGTCGAGAAGCTTTTTGTAGAAACCAGGCTCCAGGGCCTCGTGGAGATCTTTCCATGTCACGACATAATCATGCTCATTCGAGTGCGTCTTTGTCGAAACGCGTTTCATTTGATCACTGTCTAATCTTACACCCAAGCGCCTGCTCATTTCAGGAAACGCTGATTTGATTGCCTCTACCTTGTAGGTCATCTCGGCTTTTTTCTCTGCCTTCAAATTCCAGTAAACCCACATCTTGGCACAGCGCACGAGCTGAGGATCGTTGTAATTAATCTCAGGAACTTCCCGACAAATATATCTCCACGCCCTGTCGACGATTAGATGCATCGTCGCAATGCACTTAAGGGGATGGCGTACCTGATGGAAGATGTGCTTGAACTTATATTCAACAGGCTTGGGGCCCCAGGCTGGATTGTCGCTGTCTACGGCAAACAGCCAGGAAACTATTCCCTCGTCCCCGTCTCTTTCATGGCCGACAGGAATGCCGCAAGTGCGCAGCACTTTCCAGATGTAGCCTGTGCCACTTCGGGGGGTGCCGATCACCAGGACAAGTCTTTCATTAAGCGTATTTGCTTGCCCTTTTGTGCAGCGTCTGCAGACAGCTTCAGGGGCGTTTTTATTCAAATAAAGCGTGATGGCATTTTCCGATGCAGTCGCAGAAGAAAATGCGAGAAGAGCGGCAAAGATCCAAAATAGTCTCGAGTGCATAGCTTATTTTCCTTTTCTTTTGAAATTGTAACGTTTGGCTTCTCTGACATCGTACCCATACCGTTCGGCAAGACAGACGATCTTATCATAAAGGTTATCATTCAGCGCCTTGCGCAGGTCGAGCCAGGTCAGATTCCTAGGCTTCCGCTTCCTTGTACCTGCGTCAGTGGAGACATTGTTGAGAAAAGCGGTGTCGAGCGTGTATCCAAGGATGCGGCTCAATTCAGGGAAGGTCTCAGCGACATCTTCAACCCGATAGGTTAATTCGGCTTTACTTTCAGCTATGAGGTTCCAGTAATACCAATATTTGGCAGCTCTAATAATGCGGGGATCTTTCAATTTAATTTCAGGGACTGCCTTGCAAACATAATGCCAGGTCCTTCCTGGTTCCGTGAGCATGACAGAAGCGATCGTCTTCAATGGATGACGCACCTGATGGAAGATATGCTTGAAATAGTAGTTGTTGGATCCCGGACCCCAGGGAGAGTTGTCGCTATTGACAGCCATCGGCCAGGAAACAATTCCACAGCGGGCGTTTCCTTCATGAACGACATCTAGCCCATGCAGCCTCAACACCTTGGCAATATAGTGCGTCCCGCTGCGGGCACAGCCTGTGATCAGAAACTCCACCTCTTTTTTGTTGCCTCCCTGTTTCCACTCATCCAGGGTTCTCGACAGGCTCACGGGAGGACAGCACCTGCATGCGTCAGCCGAAAGATAAGTCACACAGGACATTAGGGATAAAAAAAGATATAGAATTTTTTTGCTCATATTTAAACCCTCTTAAGTGGTGCGAGATCTCTCTTGTCCCGCAGATAAGTGGCTGCATAATTGGCTGCACCCATGCCGACAAAAAAGCCAACAAAGGGAACAAAGCCCTTAGGATCGTGCATAAGATGGCGCCAGGCAACATAGGCGGTGGCAAGAACAATCTCAGGTGAGAGGAGAGGCAGCTGCGCAAGCAGTTCGCCAAAACCCTGGCCGCACCCAGGCCGCTGTTCCCCTTTGCCTGCCTGATGGATTTTGCAGGCCATTTTGACGGCCTGATAGCCAGCCCCAAGGGCAAACGAAACTGCGAATGCGGCCCAATTGGCATAGGCCGCAAAAGCGCATAAAGCCACAGAGCAGATCACCTCCAGCTTTTTCCAGAAAGGCCAGGCATGATTTTTCTTTGCATGTTCCGGTGCCTTTATCTTTACCTTTTCAGGCTCCTGAGAACAGGGCCGCTGTGAAGGGCGAATAGCGCAACAGTCCGGCATACAAAGCAATCCTCAAACTTAAGTGTTGTCGTTTCTCGGCGCTGCGTCCAAAAAAAAAGGGCAAAGTCGAGATGTACGTCACCATCGAACATCCGCCCTGATTCTGTCAACAGGATTCTTTCATTGTTTTCTATTGGAAAAACTGCTATAATATTATCATTATGTGTCAGCATCATTGCCAGCATGGCGGCCGCTTTTCTCTTTTTATCTTGCTTCTCTGGGTGACAGGGCTTGCCGGTTTCTTGATTTTCTTTCGCTAATCCGCAACTACCAGAATCCGACTGGCAGTAAAAGTTCCGCTTCTCTGACATCGTACCCATACCGTCCGGCAAGACAGACAATCTTATCATAAAGATCATCATTCAGGGCCCTGCGCAGATCGAGCCAAGTCAGATTCCTTGGCTTTGGCTTCCTTGTACCAGCGTCAGTGGGGACCTTGTTGAGAATAACGGTGTCGAGCCTGTATCCAAGGATGCGGCTCAATTCAGGCAAGGCTGTGGCAGCATCTTCAACCCGATAGGTCAATTCCGCTTTACTTTCAGCTATGAGATTCCAGTAGTACCAGTATTCGGCAGCTCGGACAATGCTGGGATCGCTTAATTTAATTTCAGGCACTGCCTTGCAAATATATTTCCAGGAATTGAGTGGCTCCGTAGACATGACAGAAGCGATTGTCTTCAAAGGATGGCGCACCTGATGGAAGATATGCTTGAAATAGTACTTGTTCGCTCCTGGACCTCCCCAGGGAGAAAGGTCGGTGTCTACAGTCATTGGCCAGGAAACAATACCATAGCGGGCGTCTCCTTCATGAATGACATTCAGTCCATGCAACCCCAACACCTTGGCGATAAAGTGCGTCCCGCTGCGGGCACAGCCTGTGATCAGAAATTCTACCTCTTTTTTATTTCCTCCCTGTTTACCCTCATCCACGGTGCGCGATAGACTGACGGGAGGGCAACACCAGCATTCGGCAGCCGTTAAACAGGTCATGCAGGACATCAGAGTTAAAACAAGATATAGAATTTTTTTGGTCATGTTTATACCTCATTCTGTGGGCGGCCGAGATGTATGCCAACATCGAACATCAATCTTGATCCTGTCAATAGGATTTTTTTTCTGTTTCTAATCTCTCTCAATCCATTAGGATTGCAAGCATGTGGCACAAAGAGTACCGTGACTATCCCACAGATTCCCCTCTGATCAAGAATCAGGTCGGACCAAGCAAGGGAATCATCGGCTGTGAAATGCACGACCTCAACGGCTGGGGTAACAACCTGCACATTCCCCTGAAATCGCACAAAAAAGGACTCATCAGCACACTGCTGGAGCGCTTTTTTAGCTTGTTTGGTGGATCCAAAATGGGAGGATCCAAATAGCGTGAAGCAAGCGGGAGAACATACCTGGCCGCTATACGTGCGCTATCACATATGCCCCAAGTGCGGGGCCATTATCGAAAGCCGCGAAGATTTCCACTATGTCCTGGGCCAGTATCAAAAAGACCTGGAATGTCAGCGTTGCAAACACGCCTTTACTGTTACCAAGAAAGTAACTCCCACTTTCGGCCCACTGATTGGCGAGCCGCAACCTCCTGAATTCGACTGGCAGTAATTTTTCTTCCCAAAATAGTTCCAAAGCGTTAAAAGATCCCGCCCAAAAAGTACATGAAGGGATATGCTTACGCCCTCGGAAAAAATCGCCTTGTTCCGCACCCTGTTCCGCGGAAGAGATGACATCTATCCACGCTGGTATACACATCGCGAAAAATCGGGGTGCAGCCCTGCTTGCGGCAACGAATGGGTTGTGGGGATTTGCGAAAAGCCCAGAATTAAATGCACACAATGCCGCCACCATCGCTTTTTGCCGGTCACCGATGAACTCATCCTGTGGCATCTCTCTGGCAAAGAGGATTTCCTTCTTTCCATCTATCCCATGCTTTTGGATGAAACCTGTTACTTTTCGATCCTTCTGTTAAACAAGTTGCAGGATGCTTCCGCTCTGATCAAAACATGCCGACAGCTGAAATTGAACTTTGCTTTAGAAGATACAAACCCTGGAGGTCGTCTCTGGTTATTCTTCGAGCATGCCATCCCTGCTGCACTGGCGCGAAAACTTTGTTCGCACATCTTGACAGAGACGATGGAGCATCATCCTGAAATCGGCTTCGATGCTTATGATCGTCTTATCCCCACGCAGGATACTTTGCCAAAGTGGGGCTTTGGAACCCCTGTAGCGCTGCCTCTGCAAAAGAGGGCGCGAAGCACTGGTAAAAGCGCCTTTGTCGATGACAGCTTTGCTCCCTATCCCGACCCCTGGCAATTCCTGTCTGAAATCGGTAAAATCAAGAGGCAGGAAGCCGAAGATATCGTACAGCGCGCAGATGCACAAGAGCGGATCATGGGGGTGCCTTATATACAAGGCGATGAAATGCCCAGATCAGCTTTTAGAACCATTCTAAAATCAGTTCCAGACCAGCTGGAACTTATCCTCGCAAACGGCATAGCGATCTCTAGAAATGCGTTGCCACCGAACTTGCTGAACCGCCTGATGCGCCTGGCGGCTTTTCAAAATCCTGAATTTTATAAAGCGCAGGCCATGCGCCTATCCACATATGGACTGCAACGCATTATTGCTTCTGCTGAACTCTCCCAGGATCATCTCATCCTCCCCAGAGGATGCCTGGAGGAACTCATCCGCCTGCTCACGGAGCTGCGTATCCGACCCGTCATCTGCGATGAGAGACGAATGGGAAGAGCTCTAGAGGTCTCTTTCAGAGGAGAACTGCGACCCGATCAGCTGGCCGCCGCTGAAGCGCTGCTCGCGCATAACACCGGGATACTTTCCGCCGCGACCGCATTTGGAAAGACTGTGGTCGCCTCCTGGCTTATCTCTCAGAGACGCGTCAGCACGCTGATTCTCGTGCATCGCCGGCAGCTGCAAGAGCAATGGACATCGCAGCTTGCCTCTTTTTTAGATATTGCCCCAGGTTCAATTGGCCGCATCGGTGGCGGACGCAGGACTGCAACCGGCCTTGTGGATGTCGCCCTCCTCCAGAGCCTGACTCGCAAGGGAATTGAAGCGGATTATGGACAATTGATTGTGGACGAATGCCACCATCTTCCGGCGCATAGTTTTGAGCAGATCGCCCGGCAGGCCAGTTCCAGATATGTGACAGGTCTGACAGCCACGCTTGAGCGAAAGGATGGCCGCCAACCTGTCATCCTCATGCAGTGCGGCCCCGTGCGATGTCGCATGCATGACGCAGTCTCATCTGTCTCCCATACTGTATTCGTGCGCCCAACGGGATTTTATCCCATTAGGAGATTGCCTGCCGACGCCCGTCTGCAGTTCCGCCAACTCTACGAAGAGCTGATCGTCAATGAAAAACGCAACAGTCTCATTTGCCACGATGTGATCCATTGCTTTCAGGAAGGGCGCAGACCCATCGTTCTAAGCGAAAGAAAGGAACATGTCGAGCGCCTCGCCCGGCTGCTCGCCCCCCATATTCCCCATCTGGTTGTGCTGTGCGCGGGTAGGCAAAGCTCGGCTATCCTTCCCGATAACCGCGTCCTTCTAGCCACAGGGCGGCTGATCGGAGAAGGATTCGACGATGCCCAGCTTGACACCCTCTTTCTCACGCTGCCGGTTTCTTGGCGCGGCACCATCGAGCAGTATGTGGGAAGGCTGCACCGCTCCCACTCTTCAAAACAGGAGGTGCGCGTCTACGACTACGCCGACTTCGATGTGCCCATGCTGGCGCGCATGTTCCAGCGCCGTAGACATGGTTATGAAGCCCTTGGCTATACCGTACAGCTTCCGGGAAGTGCAGCTGGAGGATGGCCTGTCGAAGCCCCACTTCCGAGCGATCCCAGCTGGAACGTGGCTCATGCTTCAAGCGTGAACAGGCTGATCCGCGACGGGGTCGATTTGTCTCTGGCAACCCTCTTCATGCATGCAACAGAGGATGGCGCCGATCGCGCGCGAAGCGGCTGCGAAGCCTTTCTCTACCGCCGCCTGGAAAGCTTGCCGCTGACAGCCGGCCGATTTCGCCTGAACGCAGAGCTCTCCATTCCCTTCGACGGCTTCAGCCGCATGGAGGTCGACCTGCTATGCCAAGATGCGCGCCTGGCCATCGAGCTGGATGGTCCCCACCACTTTGCCGACGCCGATGCTTATCGCCGCGACCGGCGCAAAGATGCCCTTCTTCAGGAACAGGGATACCTGGTATTGCGTTTTCTGGCTGAAGACATCGCAACGCGACTCGACGAAGCGCTGGATTCCATTTTACGGGCTTTATTACGAAAAACATGCGTACAATATTGACAAATTATAATAATTATCTTATGTTTGTTTAACAAAATGAATGAAACAACATTATTATTAAGATTTTTCAAGACCTCTTATTTTGATCGGGTCAAAAAATTGTGCGATCCTCTCAAAGATGCCTTTGGGATCGATACCTTCTGGCATAGCTCAATCGGGCCAAAAGGAGAGTTCACCCATTTCAGCAATACCCCTGAGGGCACTTGCCACTATTTTGAAGAGAAACACTATCTGGGCAACCCTTTCCTGCGCCATCCCAGCAATTATGGCGAAGGATTTTACCTTCTATCCGATATTGCAGAAGCCTCGTACATGGATGCACAGAAAAGGCATAATGACAAATTCGGGATCGACCATCTCCTTTTCTTCTGCAAACATCAACAGGAGCGCTGCCACATTTTTGGCTTTGCCACGACTCAGAAAAATCTACCTATGCAGTCGATCTATCTCAACAACATCCTGCGCCTCCGCCAGTTTTCAGGGCACTTTTTAGAGCAGTTCGCCTCCTTTTCCTGCGAGACGTTTACCATTGAGCTCCCCAAACTTGTCGGCAGCTCCCATTTTTTTGCAAGCCGAACTCTATCTTTCCCCTATCAGAGTCACTTCAGAGATGATTATCAGCTGCTTTCGAGAAGGGAAAAAGAGTGCCTTCAACTTTTTCTCGAAGGACATACCGCTGCCGAAACCGCAGCCCTGCTGACGCTTTCCAGGCGCACTGTCGAAACCTATTTTGAAAACATCAAAGATAAGCTCGGCTGCAACTCAAAAGCTGAGATTCTCAAGCGTTTTTCTGCATTTTCTCCGTAATCGTTACGGTAAATGACCTGTCGCAACTGCATTAGACTTTAAGATCTAACCAGGAGCAGGCATGCAGCCGGCAGTTAAAGTGGAAGGATCTCGCCCTGTCCAGATAGATCCCCTTCCGCCAAACAGCACCCAACAGGCGACATGGATTTTGGATTATATCCATCCCATCCCCGACTTTCCAAAACCCGGGGTTCAGTATCACTGGTATGCGCACCTGTTGCGCGAGCCTCAAGCCTTTCGCAGGGTTATTCTGGAATTGGCGGCCCGTTATCGGAATCAACGTCTCGAGGCCATTGCGGGACTGGATTCCAGAGGCTTTATTTTTGGCGCGGCCCTGGCTTATGAACTCAATCTCCCTTTTATCATGATCCGAAAAGAGGGCAAACTGCCTGGCCCTTTGGAACACATTGACTATGAAATGGAATATGGACACTCTTCTTTAGAAATTGAGAAAGAGAGCCTGAAGGAGGGACAAAGGGTCTTGATCATCGATGACGTGATCGCCACCGGAGGAACTTCAAGAGCCGCCTGCCAGCTCGTCGACAAGCTGAAATGCCGGGTGGTTGAGGTGGCCTGTCTGATTGAAATCGTGCGTCTGCGAGGAAGAGATAAAATCCCTCAACCCGTTTTTTCCTTACTCGCAATCGAATGATCTTTATGAGAATTAATACTCTCTTTAATTCCTCATTAGGGAATGGAATTAGTGTAAAACAATAATTTCTTTTACAAATATGACCCCCAATCATTGTGCCGAAGCCGCAACCAAAAATCTCCTTAAGTCCTAAATACTCAAACCCGATTCGTGGCAAGAAGGTTGTTATATCATAAAAATAGAGAAAATGCTATTATGATCAATTTATAAACACAATATATTTAGGGGATTTTTGGATGAAAATTAATAAAGA
This sequence comes from Parachlamydia sp., assembly GCA_021372155.1. Lineage (GTDB taxonomy): Bacteria > Chlamydiota > Chlamydiia > Chlamydiales > Parachlamydiaceae > JAJFUZ01. Next base: position 15,172 of record JAJFUZ010000019.1, read on the forward strand.
AAAATACGATGAACTCCAATCTGTGCCTCTTAATATTAGGAAAGCATGTCTTGCAGCTAGTTGGAAAAGCTGGTCGCGCCCTTTTGTTGTCAAAGCTGATGGAGATTTCCGTATCGTTACCTTAAATATCTTCAATCGTTTGACTGCTGCCTTTCTCCGCATATTTCATATCAACTATTTTAACCGTATCCTTGGAGCTAAAGAGGTCACCTTAGTCAACAGAGCAGAGCTGATTCAAGCTGATCAGAAAGCCGGAGCTATTTTCGAAAAAAATGTTCTTCGTTCTGTTAAACAACCCATTGCCGATCAGTTTAATACCCAACAATTGCAAACCAACTTTTTTAATTGGGTAGAAAGAGCACGCAGCCAGGGCCATTTTACTCCAGGGCATGAAGGACATATCAAAGCACAATTCCAAAAACATTTTTCCTCGGTTCGCAATGTTGCAGCTGCTGAAAGTGGGAAAACACACTTTTTCCAATGGGTTCAGCGCGCTCTAACTGACGGTCACTTCAATCAAGGCCAGGTCAATCATATCCAAACATCCTTTGAAAAGGCTTTTAACTTCTGCAAACCCGCAGCAGCTGCGCCCCAGCCCGGCCAAGGGACGTTGGAGAGCATAGCCAGGAAAGACCACTTTGTCTGGTTTTACGACAGTACAAATTCCCTCACTTATTTTCTAGGGAACTTCTATCCCTGCAGAATTGCCATTTATGGCCATACTTTTGCCTGTTCCGAAGCCGCCTTCCAGGCCGCTAAATTTGCTCATAACCCAATCTTGATGGCTCAATTCAGCAACCTGGATGGCGATGCCGCGTGGCGCAAGGCGGGAGAATTAAACAGGCAGGGTCATATGAGAGCGGACTGGATGCAAATCAGAGATCGCGTCATGGACGAAGTCCTGGAGGCCAAATTCCGGCAGAATCCCCATCTCTCGCAAGCCCTCTTAGCTACAGGAAGGGCCTATCTGGTTGAGCACAATAACAGAAAAGGCAAAGACAGTCACTGGTCAGACGACCATGATGGCAGCGGAGAGAATATGCTGGGCAAAGTATTGATGGCGGTCCGCCATCGTCTGGGTGGCGAACCTGCCGGTCAGCCTCCTCAGAAATACTGGGATTTCGTTCGATCGGGAAGATAAACTCGCGAGAAACTCTTTCTAGACATTGAATGGAATGTGCGCATCAACTATATTTAGCCTAACCTTAATAAAAACAATAAGTAGATGATGCGCACATTCTTTTATTCCATATTGATGGCCTTTGCATTCCACCCTCTCATCGCTCAGGACAATATCCCTGTTCATGACATCGGGAGAATCTATGAAGTCCAGGCAGCTCAGATTGCCTGCCCTTCGCATGAAGATGAAATCCGCGAGATTGTGCTTGAGGCCAATCGCACCAGACGGCCTATCGTCCCGGCGGGAAAAAAACATTCGCAGGGCGGCCACTAACTGCTTCAGGGGGGCACTGTCGTCGACATGAGCCGGTTGAATCGCATCCTGTCTATCGACACGCAAAATAAAACCATTCTCGTGCAAGCGGGTGTCACATGGGAACAGATTCAGGAGTCGGTGAATCCAAATGGCCTGGCTGTTGCGGTGATGCAATCTTCCAATATCTTCACGGTAGGGGGCTCGCTGAGCGTCAACGCCCATGGACGGGATCCTCGATTCGGTCCCATGATCGATTCAGTCAAAAGAATCAAGATGCTGCTATCTGACGGCTCCATCCGATGGGTCTCGCGCGACCAGGATGGTGAACTCTTTCATCTGGCAATTGGAGGCTATG
>JAJFUZ010000068.1 GCA_021372155.1 Parachlamydia sp.
GGGAATCGGGCGAATGCCGATATCGATCCCTGGGGCCTGCCAAGGTGCTTGTGAGTCGCCGATAACAGGCGACGAAGCCCTTTCTGCAGGGTTGTTCGCTTGATAGCTCGAAACTCTCGATTCAAAACCAAAATATCCAACCTCTCCTCTTGGGAAAGATGGTTGTCCAGCTTGTGCTGTCATAATTTACTCCTTTTACATTTTTAATATGTCGATAATTATTATCGACGTCACAAATCATCCTTGATTATTATGAATGCCATATAAAGACAGAGTGAATCTTTGATAAATTCATGAGCAGAAAAAAAAAGCCCGCAGGATGACTCCTGCGGGCATTTCGAAATGATTCGACAGACGTTACTTGCCGAGGATGGCCTTGATGGCCACGCTGCTGATGGCGATGAGAAGGGCAGCTGGGAAGATGATCAAGGCAGCTTCAGGAGCCAGAACTGCCGCGAACACGGCAATGCCGAGAACAGCTACTGCGAAAGAGACGACAGGTGTCCAGGTATTGGGAATCACGTGAAAATGACGGCGGGGAGAAGGGGCGATGACCACTTGTTGTTGAGCTGGAACAAAAACAGCTGGCCGGGCGACGGCAACGGGAGCAGCCGTGTAAACAACTGGCGCAGTTGGAACTACGCCAACGGTAGCTGGAAGACCGCGTCCCACAAATGGAACTGGAGGATTGGCCATCGGGGCAACAACATGTGGAAGCGCGCGTCCTACGACAGGAACTGGTGCAGGTGCTGGTGCTTGTTGCAGATGAACCGCTCTATGCGACTTCGCGGCCTGGGCTTGATGTTGCATGACTCCGATCGGAATATTCCCCATCACAGGGCCAAGCGCAGGCCGAGGGGCGGCTGCGCCTAATGTAGGTGCATTGATGCCGGGTCTTTGACCTCCAAGATGACGATCTAGAGGTTCTCTCATTCCAAATCCTGGTGCTACCATAATAAAACTCCTTTTGTTTTTTAAGTTAATGATTTTGCTTTAACGATCTAAATAATTAGAAAATACCATTAAGACGAAATAAAGATGGGGATAATTTTTCATCAAAATGGAGGTTCTTCTTTTTTCAGCTCTGAACCACAGTGCGCGCATCTTTTGGCCCTAAGGGGAATGGACATGAGGCATTCGGGGCATTCGCGCGTCAAAAGCACATCCGCGCTCGACAGGCGCATCTTGTTCATCGCCTTGACAACAGAAAAAATGATGGCTGAAATGATCAAAAAATCGATGAGGGTATTGATGAAGAGCCCGTATTTGATTTCGACGGGAGGCTTGTTCATGCCCGGAACAAATAGTTCAAAGGAGAGGACACTGAAATCGACCCCACCAAGCAGAAGGCCGATGGGCGGCATGATGACATCGGAGACAAGCGAGCTGACAACCTTGCCAAAGGCCGTTCCAATGATCACGCCGATGGCCAGGTCGACCATGTTTCCTTTGAGGGCAAATTTTTTGAATTCCTGAAGCCAGGACATAAAACGCACTCCCATTAAGGTACAAGCATGAGGGGATTGCGCAAAACAGTCAAGTAGCACATAGTAAAATAACAGATGAACTAAAAATCCGGTTCTGAAATCGATGGCTAAGATTCTCGTGACAGGTGCTACAGGTTTTATTGGCAAGCGGCTCATATCTGCCCTGTTGACACAAGGTCATGAAGTCTATGCCCTCGTCAGAATCCGAGGGCAAGAGCTTTTTCCTTATTTTGTCGAAGGCCTGCACCTCATCTTTGGCGACATGCAAAACCGCGTAACTCTCGCAGGCCTTCCCTGCGATCTGGACGCAGCCTATTATCTCATGCATTCGATGAGCGACATCATGGGCAATTTCATCGACCTCGAACGCAAGGTTGCTGAGAATTTCCTTGAGGTCATAAAAGAGACGAAGACAAAACAAATCATTTATTTAAGCGGCATCATCAGCGAGGAAAGGCTCTCACGCCACCTGCAATCGCGATTGATGGTCGAGGAGATTTTAAAAGCTGCAGGCATCCCCTTCACAATTCTGCGTGCAAGCATTGTTGTGGGGGAAGGCAGCGCCTCGTTCGAGATCATCCGCGATCTCGTGGAAAAGCTTCCGTGCATGATCGCACCACGCTGGGTCAAAAGTCTCTGTCAGCCAATCTCCGTTAGCGATGTCCTGTTTTACCTGGAGGGAGTCTTACTCCATCCCGACTGCCTCAATCGCACTTTTGAGATCGGAGGCCCGGATGTGCTTTCGTTTAAGCAACTGCTCCTGCAATATGCTGAAGTACGCGACCTGAAGCGCTGGATCATCACCGTTCCCGTGTTAACACCCCGCCTCTCTTCCTATTGGCTGGTTTTTATCACTTCGGTGCGCTTTTCGCTCGCTTATTACCTAGTTGAGAGCATGAAGGTCGATACTTTCTGCAGAAACAGCGAGATCATGACAATCTTACCACACAAATGCCTCACGTACAAAGAGTCTATCCGATTGGCGATCCAGAAAATCTCCCAGAACGAGGTCGTTTCTACCTGGATGGATTCGTGGGAAATCCGCTCATCCGATCCCGATGTCTCCAGGTACATTCAAGTGCCAACACATGGCATCTTGTATGACGAACAGCGCGTTGAACTCAAATCTTCAATTGACAAAGTTTTGAATAAAATCTGGTCGATCGGCGGAGAAACAGGTTGGCCACTCGACTGGGCCTGGACTCTGCGAGGATTGATCGATAAATTCCTTGGCGGAGTCGGCACGAACCGCGGTCGGCGACATCCCAGCGAAATCATGGTAGGAGATTCAATCGATTTCTGGAGGGTATTAAAGGCAGATAAGGAAGAGAGACATCTCATTCTCTATGCCGAAATGAAACTCCCTGGCGAAGCGTGGCTCGAATTCAAGATCGAAGAAAATCAACTCATTCAAAGAGCTACTTTTCGCCCAAAAGGATTACCGGGTCGTCTCTACTGGTATGCCATGTTCCCTTTCCATATCTTCATTTTCCGCCGCATGGCTCAAAAGTTAAGCTAATCTCGCCAGTTTACCAATTTAAATCAGGCAAGTGTTGAAATTCTGTGAAATTGGATGTCACAACAGATGTTTACTCTTTGCAAAAGCCCTTCAATTTGCTAATATTTTATACTTTTTATGGAGAGATTGCTCAATGTTGGAATTCATTCGCAAATATCAGCGCTATTTCTATCTGGTCATCACGTGCGTCATTATCGTGTCCTTCTCCTTTTTTGGGACCTACAGCACCCTCGGAGGGGACAATTACCGCGAGCAGATCGCCTTCACAGCAGTCGACGGCAAGCCTGTGACGCGGGGCGAACTGGAACAGCTGGTGACGTTCATCGGCACAGATTCGGATGACAAGCTTCTTCTGGGAGGCATGTGGGGGCCCAACTTCCTCAACGACGGCGTGATTCGCAAAGACATTCTGGGAACAGGAATGGCGCAGCAGCTAATCGCCCAGTATCCCAACGAAGTCTCCCAGGATTTCGACAAGCGTCTCGAAAAAGAGAAACGCTACAAGCCCTACGTGCATCCTCAGGCAAGATTCATCGGCGTCGAGACAGCGTGGACGTATCTGGCTCCCCAGCTTAAACAGCAATATAACATCCTGCGTTCCCAGGGCAGCGGCATTGCGCCGGAGGCTGTCGATGCACGCGTGAGACTCTATCTGGAGGAGCGTCAGCTTCCCGCCCCCTATCTGCATCAGATCCTGCGCAGCCAGCAGCAGCAATATGGCTTCGTGCAGCCCGATCCCAACCTGGACCGTACGGACCTTTCGCTTTTCAACTACCATACTCTCGACGACTGGTTTGGACAGCGGTTTATGCGGCTTGTCGGCGAGCTGATCATTAATGGCTCCAAGATTGCTCAGCAGCGGGGCTACCAGGTCTCCAAAGAAGAGGCGCTTGCCGACCTGATGCGCAATGCTGAAATCAGCTACCGCGACAACCAGGCCAATCCCAACATCGGGGTGGCCAATGGCGCTGAATATTTTAATGAGCAGCTGCACCGCCTCTCCCTGGATCAGAATAAAGCTGCCCAGATCTGGCGACAGGTGTTGCTCTTCCGCCGCCTTTTCCACGATGTGGGACAAGCCATTTTCATCGATCCGCAATCTCTGCAGCCATTCGACGCCTATGCCAAGGCAACTGTCGATGGAGACCTCTATCGCCTGCCATCTGATCTGCGCTTCAACAATGCCGAAACGATGCAGCTTTTTGAAGCCTATCTGAATGTCATCAGCAAGCGACCAGAAGAGGGCAAAGCCCTTCTGGACCTTCCCACACAATTTTTAAGTATCTCTGAAATTTCCAATGTAAATCCAGAACTGGTGCAAAAGCGCTATCTGCTCGAAGTGGCGCAGGCCAATAAGGCGAACCTGCAGGCGCGCGTTGGCGTGAAAGAGACCTGGAACTGGGAAGTGGAAGACAAAAACTGGGAAGCGATTTTAGAAGCCTTTCCTGAAATGGGTGGCAAAAAAACTGCGACGCGCGAAGAGCGCTATGCCATCCTGGATAAGATGAAAGAGCCCGTCCGCGCCCGCGTGGATGCTTACGCACGAGATGCCATCGTCTCCTCCCATCCGGAGTGGCTTGAGAAGGCCCTTCAGGATGCTGAGAGCAACCGCATGACTGTCACGCTGAATCTAAAAGGCGGTTCGAATCCCTTCGCCGGTCTGAAAGATCCGGCCAGCCTGATCAATCTTCTTGATAAGGCCACAATGGGGGAACAGAGCGCCGCTTTGGCAAAGTATTCTGCCGACAAACAGAATTTCTACCGCATTGTCGTCATCGACCGCACGGCACAACCCGAGGTTTCAACCTTCGCAGAAGCGATGGAGGCAGGGACCCTGGAAAACCTTCCTAAGAAGGACAATGCCCCCCTCATGAAAGCCATCTACGAAGACTATGCCGCAGGCATTGCACCAGAAAAAGCTCCCGCTCAGCTAATTGACGATGTGAGCGCCTCTCTGCGCTTTTACCACTATATGCGCGGTACGCAATCCAAATTGAAGAAGAATCCTGAAAGCGCCACCGATCTGGTCCGCATAAAGGAAGAAGCAAAAGATGCCGATCATCTGGCTCCTCGCGAACCGCTCGCCAATCAGTGGCGCCTTGAGAAAAGCACCCATCGCGAAGAGCGCAGCGGAGAGGCGGGAGATGTCGACCTGCAGGACGTTTTTGCTATGGCCCCCGGAACCTGGAGCCGCGTCTATACCCCTGTGACCGGAGACCTCTATTTCTTCCAGCTCAAGAATAAAGGCAGCGACGCTTCAGTCGCCTCTTTGGATCAGATTGTCCAGAACATGCATCGCCTGCTCTCCAATGAGGCTCAGCAGCAGCTCATGCAGCAGCTTCTGAGTGATATCAAAGCCAAAAAGGCCATCTCGCTCGACTTCATGACTCCAAAAGAGAAGGGGGAAGAGGCGGAGGAGGGCTGATGGAAGAGTTTGCAGGACTTGCCCCCATCAATTTTTTCCAGCTTGAAATCGAATGTCCTAAAGTGGAGAGCGGCTTTCCCAAAATCAACGCCAAAAACAAAGGCCGCTACATCCTGCCCAACACATCGGAGCTTTGCGCCGAATGGCCCTTTGCAGAAGTGGCTATGGGCTGGAATGGGGAAGGGCTCGAGCTCTTTATCGCGATCGACCAGGCGGTCCATCGCGTCTCCTATCCCAATGTGACCCAAGGTGACAGCGTCGAACTCTTTTTCGACACACGCGACGTCAAGACCTCCGGTTTCAACACCCGCTTCTGCCACCACTTCTTCTTCCTCCCCGAAGCTGTCGAGGGCAACCAGGCGGGCGAGATCACCCGCTTCCGGGGCGAAGAGACCCATGAGCTCTGCGATCCCAAAGAGCTTTCCATAAAAGCCTCCCTGAAGTCTGCTGGATATACGCTCCAGATCTTTATTCCCCGCTCCTGCCTCTACGGCTACGATCCGGAGCAGTTCCAACGGCTCGGCTTCAGCTACCGCATCAACCGCTCCTCCGGTCCCTCCCAGCACTTCTCCGTCATCAGCGATGAATATACCATCGAGCAGCAACCCTCTCTCTGGAGCAGCGTAAGGCTGGTATAATGCGGACAGCTCTCTACGATAAACACATCGCTCTGGGAGCTAAAATCGTCCCCTTCGCTGGCTGGGAAATGCCGCTTCACTATCCTCGCGGCATCCTGCATGAGCACCACGCCGTGCGCAACGCCGCTGGCCTCTTCGACGTCTCCCACATGGGCCGCATCGCAATCGTTGGCCCTGACGCCGAAGCCCTCTTAGACTATCTCTCGACCAACCGCATTGCTGGAAAACCCAACCTCTCCACAACCTATACTGTCTGGGCGAATGAACAGGGCGGCTCGGTCGACGACCTGATCGTCTATAAGCAGGATGAAGCCCATTTCTTTGTCATCGCCAACGCCAGCAACCGCGAAAAAGACCTGGCCCATCTCAAACGCAATTCTCAGTGCTTCAATGTCTCAATCCAAGACTGCTATCACAACGAAGGCATCCTGGCTCTGCAGGGCCCTTTTGCCATGCAACTTGCAAAAACTCTGATCCCGGAAGCATCTTCATTAACTCCACACCACTTCCTAATGGCTCAGGATCTAATCCTCTCGGGCACAGGCTACACAGGGTCAGGAGGCTGCGAAATCTTTGCGCCAACTTCCCGCATCCTCTCCCTTTGGGACCAGCTCCTTGAAGCGGGCGCAGAACCCACCGGTTTAGGCGCCCGCGATACCCTGCGCCTCGAGATGGGCTATGCGCTCTACGGCCATGAACTTTCCGAATCCATCGCTCCCACGGAAAGCATCGCCACCTGGACGGTCAAATGGGACAAAGACTTTTTAGGTAAAACGTCCCTGGAAAAGCTCGAACAAAGCTCTTCAAAGCGTCACCCCTATAGCATTGTCCTTCTTGAAAAGGGCATTGCGCGCGAGGGATATTCTGTCTGGAAAGAAGATCAGCAGATTGGCAGCGTTACATCGGGCGGGTTTGCCCCGAGCTTAAATAAAGCCATTGCCTTGATTCTTGTTCAGGATACTTTATCGATTGGCAATAAGATAAGGATTCAGATCCGCGATACGAGCGCTGAGGCTGAAGTTGTGCATCTTCCATTTCATTAAGTTCTATAATGGCACAACCAAAGAAAACCTGATCCTGGCTTGTTCTAACGGACTTTTGAGAGTCGCAAGATACCGCGACGTAAACGATAACCCCTTTCTGAGATTCTGCAGCTGACACACTGTTAACACAGGGGCATTCGACTGCACCTGTGTCTGCAGCCAGATAAAGACATTTTTTGCATCCAGCGCCTCTCCTCCCTTATCCAGGTAAAGCTTGAAAGGATAGCGCTGCGGCGATTTCTGTTCTTCCCAGCGGAAAGTAAACTCGCATAAGCTGCCCTTCATATTAATATAGAGTTTTTTTTCACGCTCTTCCTGCTTGAATAAAAACCCCTGCGCTAAGGCGATACGACTCTCTTCTTTATTTTTCGATTCAGTCTTTTCTTCACTGAAGGCAAAGCGATGCGGGTCAAGAGATGGCTCAAGGCGGGGTTGCCAGAAAGCTTCCTTTTCATTTTTCTTTGCGAGTTTTGCCTGGATTTTTCCCCACATTGCCGGGGAAACAAGATTTTCTACGTCGTTCAAATGCGCTAATTCGTTGTCGGTCATGATGCCAAAGCGAACATGTTCAAAGCAGGCATCCACTCTCTGTCGATTTTGTACAACCTGGAGTTTTGACCAGCAGGAGATCAGCTTGATCAGATGGTGTTCGCTTTCGATATCCAGGCGATCCTTTTTGAGGATTTCCAGAAAAAGATTGAAAGGCAATTGATCCAATCCGATCCACAATAAGGCAGAATGCTGCATTCCCAGTTGCAGCAGGCTCTTAAAAAGGGGGCTTCCCGGAACGACATTGTCTGCCATATGCAAGACCATCGAGAGAAGTTTCCAGTCGACTGTCTTCAATAGATTAGTCTCCAGTTCCTGTGCAGATGAATCAAATTTCCTCGCACGGTAAAAGTGATAGAGTTCAAGAAATGTTTTGGGATTGAGCGAAAGGTCTCCTACGTAAATATGGTCGAGCAGAGCCTTAAAAGCCTCTTCGCTCAACTCCTTGATTTCAATGGGTGAATCCTGTTTTAAAAGGGGCGAAAAAAAGGAAGCGCATGCGCTGCTGGACAGGACCTTACGATGCGCTTCAAAGCGTTGGCCCTGGACAATAAAAGTGACATTGGTGCTCGGTGTCGAGTGGTGAAACAGGTTTTGCAATCTTGCCGCCTGATTCTGCAAATCTGCCGCGGAGGCCGCATCAAGTGGTGCAGCCTTAGGTGCAGCCTTAGGTGAAGCCACGGGAGCAGCCTTGAGTTTTTTGGCAGGTGAACTGACTTGAGGCTGGGGAGGAAACAGAACCCGTTTTTGAGAAGCGCTTTTCACCGCTGGAGCCGGTGATGGATTGCCAGTCGGTCCTTTTGCCCTTTGTGGTGCTTGCATGGAAATTATTATGGCTGGAACTGCTCTTACTGAACAATAAAAAGTTGAAAGAAAGCACATGCTGCCGCATACTTTGTTTCTTCTACCAGGGTGGCATGATGAAATTCACAGAAACACATGAATGGATCGAAGTGCAGGGCGACGTGGGCACAGTGGGCGTCACAGAATATGCACAGAAAGAGCTTGGCGATATCGTCTATGTGGAGCTTCCCAAGGTTGGAAAGAGCGTCAAGGCAGGCGAAGAGGCGGTCGTCCTGGAATCGACTAAGGCGGCCGCAGATGTCTACGCGCCTGTTTCTGGGACGATCGTCGAGGTCAACCAGGCGCTGCAGCAGACGGCAGAACTGGTCAACCGATCCGCCGAGGGAGAGGGATGGCTCTTCAAAATCAGGCTTTCGCAGCCCCAGGAAATGGACAAGCTGCTCGATGGGACATCCTATCGCGAAAAATTGAAGTGACATGGACTTCATTTCCAACAGCGATGTGCAGAACAGGGAGATGCTGAAGGCGCTGGGAATTGAGAGCGTCGATCAGCTTTTCTCCGCCATCCCTAAAGAATTGCTTCTTTCTCCTCCTGCAGAAGAGGATGGCCTCAGCGAATGGGAGGGGATGCAGCTCATGAAGGCTCTGGCAGCTAAAAACAGCTTTTCTGCATTCGACAGTTATCTGGGAGCGGGAGCCTATGAACACCATGTTCCCTCTCTCGTATCCGCCATCTGCAGCAAATCGGAGTTTCTCACCTCTTATACCCCCTATCAGGCTGAAGGCTCGCAAGGTGTTTTACAAGCCATGTTTGAATACCAGTCGGCTATCTGCGCCCTGACTGGCATGGATGTTTCCAATGCCTCCCTTTACGATGGTGCCTCAGCCTGCGCTGAGGCTATACTAATGGCCCTACGTCTCAATCAAGGCCTCAATCGCGAACGGCCGAAACTCCTGATCAGCCGCTCGCTGCATCCCCACTATCGCGCTGTCGTGGAGCAGTATGTCAGCACCCATGCTCTGGAAATTGAAGAAATCCCATTCAGGCCAGATGGTTCGCTAGATACCTTCGAAGGACTCATCACAGAGCAGACGGCCGCTGTCCTGGTGCAATCGCCCAATTTTCTTGGAGTGTTGGAAGAGGTCGCTCCCATCGCCGCTGCGGCAAGAAAGGCTGGCGCCCTGACGATTTTATGCGCCAATCCCCTTTCTTATGGTCTATTTGCATCTGCCGGTGAACTGGGCGCAGACATTGCTGTCGGAGATGGCCAGCCTTTGGGTATCCCCCTGCAGTTTGGGGGACCCTATGTGGGCTATATGGCCTGTCGGCAAGAGTTTGTCAGGCAGCTTCCAGGACGCATTGTAGGAGAAACTGTCGATTCAAACGGGCGCCGTGGATATGTTCTGACGCTCCAGACGAGAGAGCAGCACATTCGCCGCGAAAAGGCCACTTCCAATATCTGCACGAGCCAAACGCTGGCCAGCATCGCCTGCCTCGTCGCCCAGCTCTGGTATGGCAAGGAGGGCTTGCGTAAGCTTGCCTTGACCAATTACCAGCGCGCCCATTATCTGAAAAATGCCTTGCAGCCTTTCCAGCAAGGTCCATGCTTTAATGAATTTCGCCTGGCCTTCTCTCAGCCTATAGAGAAAGTCCAGAGTCATTTCCGCTCGCAAGGCATTGAGCCTGGTCTGGATCTTGGCCGCTACTTCCCTGAGCTGCGCGGACAGCTCCTTGTCGCGGCGACTGAAACAAAATCAAAGGAGCAGCTCGACCGCTATATCGCCTGTGCGAAGGAGCTAGTGTCTACTCCATAAATTTGCGGTATTTGGGCTAGCGTGAAAGCACCCGCGGTTGAAAGATCGCAAAAGGCATTGTAT
>JAJFUZ010000087.1 GCA_021372155.1 Parachlamydia sp.
TCCAGAAGATGGCTCAACCCAGCAATCTGCGCCAGAAGCTGGAAGTACCTGCCAATACCACCGAGATAATCCTCAGAGCCGTTAAGGCCTAATAGGTCAATTATAAATCCTCTGCATTATTATTAATTAAACATTTTGTTATAATTATTAATAAATACAGGTGATTTTTAATGATTAATTTCCGCAGTTCTGGAATCGAAGGCCAAAATCCGCCTGTCGAACTTCATAAAAAAACAGCTACTTCTCGAACCGCTGATACGCTGCAAACTCGCCAAATCAGCAAAATCTTTAAAGAACAGCTCTCTTTTATTGCCGCTTTTGTCGAAAGAACGAAAGAAAACGAGGGATGCGAAAACCACGTCATTGGAATGAGGCATACAGCCGATAAGATCAATCATGTCGCAAAAAGGTTCTTTAGAAAACTGGCGGATCTGGCCAAACATGCTGCTGCCCAGATCGCCGACACCCGGGTGGTACGCAAACTTAAAGATATGCTGGATTATCTCAACAGCTGCGACTTCAAATTTGTCCGCCATTCAGAGGATCCCGTTCTCAAAGATGCCAGACAGCAGAAGATCGCACAACTTCTTAAGCAGTATCAGGAGTATGAAAAGATAAGCGCCACACAGACGCCCGAAGAGGCGATCGAGACGACCATTGGCTTACTTGTCTCGCTTGGCGCGTTGGAATTTGAGGCATCCGAGTATCCGATCCGCAATGCTATGACAGCCGAAATTCTGACGAAACACCTTGCCCCACTCCCTTTAAAGATGGGACTGCGCATCCCTTGTCCCTGTTTTACCGCTGAGAACAAACCCATCGTCGCCACCTATCAGATTCATGACATTTTGCCCTTAAGCTCGACGCAAATCCCGGTCTATATCCTGACCCCTGAAGACAAAAAGTTGCCGCCCTTACTTATTTTCCGAGGGACCGTCTTGAATCTATCTCGAGCAGCAGATGCCGCTTCTATCATTGAAAACATGAATAAAATCGGACCTGCACGAAAGCCCTACGATGAATTTAAAGCTACTTTGGGGCCCTATTTGCAGAAGATGGCGAAGGAGTATCCTCCCTTTCGCTTTCTTGGCTATAGCCAGGGAGGGGTCCTGGCTGCGAGAGCCTGTGTGGACTTTCCAGGATTCCTTCAGAAACAGGAATTGAATGGATCTATCCTGTTCAATCCGCCTGGCTTGGAGGCGGACTATTGCGCCCGCTGGGACATACTCTCAGAAACGGAGCGCCCCATGGCGGTTACCTATCTTGTCACGCGCGATATTGTCTCAAAGCGCGGCCACAAGTTCATTGGGTCCATCTACGAAATTCAGCCGCCTGCGAATGCTATCCTGCATTCGCATCTCGGAGCTAAATTTCTCAACCCCAACTGGAACCTCTTTGCCATCGACAATGAGAAGGAAGCGCAATCCCCTACCCGCAAACTCGTCAACCAGCTCATGGCATGCGGCCTTGTTCAAGGCCTTTACACATTTGCCTCGAGGCAGATGGAAAAAATCCAGGCACACGCGCAACATCGCGTGCGCACTATTCCTTAAACTCTGGGATGGTCAGTTCAAGGTTATCGTACGCCTCGTGGACGGATAGGAGGTAGCCGACGTCAGACAGTATCTTAACGCCAGGCAAACGACAAAGAAGGCAAAAATGAGGCTCAAGCCGACCTTGCCGCCTGGAACCTGCTGTATCCCCTGGTAGCAGAGCTTGATTACCCAGATAAACCCTTGGAAAGCGATCTTGTTTTCATAATAAGACAAAAGGGCACCCAATGTAAAGGGGGTCAACTGCTTGGCAAGCATAATATACGAAGGGCGGTTGCCGGGAAAGACCTTATTTGGATTATCGCTCCCTTTTCTGTCGCCAAGGCAATCGATTGGGCGAAGAGGTTGGCGAGCAGTTTTTCCTGCGATGTCTTCTAATGCTGCAGGCGCCTGATTGGGACGGTCAAAAAAGTCTCTCGCCGCCGTATGCAGGACAGGTCGGTTTTCGCTCGAATATCCCTGGATAAAATTCACGACTTCGCCAGCCTGCATTTTTTCCATTTTCTACAGGGCCTGCGCCTCTTGAGCAGATCGAGCAGGTTGTGCATGACCCTCTTCATCGACCCGCTGCGTGCCCCATAGAGGAGCTTGTAGCCGCACGCCTCCGAGCAGAATTTGGCCAGTCTTTGGGGATTGAGATTGCCCTCTTTGGTCAGGTCATAAGGGTATTCTGCGAGATGTTTAAGACGATTTATGGACTTGTAGCGCATGAATTCCGAAACAACACCCGGATAATCTTTCATTTAGCAATTGGGGTTGCTTTTCCGCCCTCCTTCCTGAAGACTCAGCAGCCTAAAAGGAGATCTTGCTGGTGTTATAATGAGCCGATCGAGGCGGAAAAAAGGCTATGCAGAATACGGAGAAAAAACCAGGGAAGATCGCCTGTTTTCAACCAGAAAATATTTGCAATTATTAGGGATATAGATTAACAATATAATTTTATTTTGAAACTTGCTTAACCTTCACCTTAAACCGGAAAAATTATGCAACCTCTTCTTAAGCCCCCCGCACCCAATTTTCAAGTACCACCTGGAGCTGATGTCACGTCAAAACCAAATGCATCGTCGGAAGTTCTCGGAATTCCGACCCCCCTTTCAGCCACCGCAGCTCCCTTGTTAAAGGATGACAATTCAGCTCCATCTCCTGCCTTTATCACCTCCAAAGAGAAAGGTGACTTTCACTTGGAACGCAAAGAGATTCCGCAAGCGATTGAATGGTATGGCAAATCCCTTCAAAAGGCCGAAGAAGGTAGAAACAAAACATCCATTAGAGAGTGTCTAACATGTATCGGGCGCGCTTATCTTGAAAAAGGAGATTGGGTAACAGCCGCAAAGTTTTTTAACTCTGCCTTTGCCCTTTGCAATGCACAGGATGAAAAAGCACAACAGGTCATTCTGGGATTCATGGCTGAACTGGATGTCCGCTTTTTAGATAAAGTGTGCGGCATCAAAGGGGCAAAGATTAATAAGGAGAAATATCACGAACGTCGTCGGCATCTGTTTGTTTCACGCGAAGCGATGCGGAAGAAGATGGCGGAAAACCATCCGTCCAAAACAATTCTAAAAGAGTTTTCGCAAGAAACCAATGTGTTACTGGAGGGAATCTTCCAGGAAGGTGCTTCCTTTCTGGGTAAACCACCCTGTGAATTTGCCGTACTTGGATTGGGCTCTGGAGGTCGTCAGGAAATGAGCCCCTACTCCGACCTTGAATTTGCCATCCTAGTCAAAGACAATTCACCGAAGAACCTGGCTTATTTCCGCAAGCTGGTCGCCTGGGTAGAAATTCAGGTGATTCATTTAGGTGAGACCGAGTTTCCCTTGTTGGACCATAAACGAGTCAGTCCGACACCTGCGGGCTATCAATTTGATAAAGGGGGCAATACACCTCTAGCCAAACATATCGAGCTGCTCAACATCCCGAAAGCACTGGCCGACCTTCAAAGCAATCGCTTTTACGACGATGACTTTATTCTCACGAATACACTTAGGGGGGCAGGCCTACTGTTTGGCCCTTGCGATTTATATGATGAATATATGAAGTCGATGCAACCCATTTTAAAGCAAATATCTAAAAAACCTCTGACAATCGCTCAGACAAGAGCATGGGAGACCTTGAAGGGCCACCTCATCGAGTTTGCACCTCAGATTAATGAAAAGAAGCAGGAGTCTCCTAATTTTGATATCAAGGCAGAGCTATACCGGCTTCCCAATTTTTTAATTGCAGGATTAGCTGACTACTATGGGATCGAAAAGCCTAATACATGGGATAAAATCGATGCGCTTGTCGAGAGGAAAATCCTCTCTAAGGAGGGTGGTGAAGATCTCAAAAAAGCCTTGAGCGCTGTGATGGCTCTACGCATCCGCTGCCATCTTTACTATCGTCAAGAATGCGATAAAGCTTACCATCCCTCCATGCAGCACAGCAGAATCCCTGAGCAGCAGCGCGAAGATCCTTTTCTTCTTTCTGATGCCGATATCGCAAGCATTATCGAGATTTACCGGGTTATTTTTCCTCTCAATCGCCTTTTTCAAAAGGTTTGCTTAAAAGGTAACTTTGCAGATCTTGTGAAAGAGAGATTTTTTGACAGCAGCATGACTGTGCAGGGGGGAGCTAACAATCTTCTTGGTCGGTACGACGAAGCAAATCAGTGTCTTCAGCAAGCCTTGGCTCTCAACCCAGAAGATCCCGATGCTTTGCTCGAATTGGCTGGTCAAAAGATGAAGCTGGCCAAGCACTCAGAAGCAAAAGCGTATGCAGAAAAGGTGATGGCTGTAGGAAAGCAAAAGCAAGACGAGGATACTGTACGTCGCGCTTTAAATATGCTGGGCACCATCTGTCATGACTTGGGAGAAACAAGGGCAGCTGCCGAACATTTTGAGCAGGCGCTCGCAATAGCTAAGCGACAGTATGGCGATGAATCTCAGCAAGTTGTCATTTATCTCGGAAACCTCACAGAATCTTGGAGGGCCGCTGGAAATATGAAAAAAGCGATTGCCTTTGGAGAAGAAGCCTTGGAAATGGCTAAGAAGCAATTTTCCGCAAACTCTACGCAAATAGCAACTATTTTCAACAATCTCGGTTTAGCCTGGCAAGCCTCAGGGAATGGGAAGAAGGCGCTCGATTGCTATAAAAAGGCGCTGAAAATTGACGAAAAAATCTATCGCAGCGTGCATCCGGATGTAGGACGAGATCGCAACAACATTGGTTTTGTTTATCAATACATGAAAGAGTGGAAAAAGGCCATTTCGCATCATGAAAAAGCCCTGCAGATCTTCAAAAAAGTTTACGGCGAAGAATATCCTCATCCTCATGTGGCAACTACTCTTACGAACATTGGCACAGCCACTGATAAGTTAGGCGATTTAAAAAAAGCGGCCGACTATCATACCGAAGCTTTGAGAATCTTCATTATAATCTATGGTGAGAATCATCCTAATGTCGCGATATGCCTCCATAACCTAGCAGCTGTCTCGAAGGCCTCGGGGGATCCGAAAATGGCAATCGAGCAAGAAGAAAAAGCTGTGGAGATTCTCAAGAGAGTCTCTGGTGAGGAACATCCAAATGTGGCGCTGTTTATTTGGAGTCTTGGCACATTTTACAAGAGCATTAGACAAACAGAAAAGGCCCTTGCTAGTTGGAACGAAGCGTTAAGGATCTTAAAGAAAAATAACTATGACGATAGCCATCCGGACGTGAAAGGAATTATGAAAGATATTGCTGATAACGTGCATTTGGGAGGGGGGAATGCGCTTGTGGGTGGCCGAAACGCTCTCGTAGGTGGTGTAAGTTAGTTAACTGGGTGCCGACGTTCAACCCCGGGGCTTTGGTGCAGTCCAAGCGCTCAATTTATTGTTTCGCAAGCTTGAAAGATTGTTGGTCCCTGAAGCTCATCAAGAGGCACACCAGCATCTCGCAAAATTGATCCATTATAAGGAGGGTGAGGGAGAAGAGATCCGAGGCTTGCTGGAAGAGCATTCCTCTGAAATGTTACCATGTCTCTCCGCCAAGGACTTGAAAGAATTTATTGCAAAATTATATACGCTACAATAGGCCTGTAAGCATTTACCCACGTAGCTTGCGAAGGCAATGTAAGAATGATATCGCGTAAAGAAATGGTGATCTCGCTTATCGGATTATTGTGAAGAGAGAGATCTTTTAAAGTTAAAGCCTTGAGCTGGAGGATGACTTTGGGTACAGACTTCAGGGCATTTCCTCCAAGATTCAAACATTCCAGAGAAGACAATTGCGCAAGCTCGGACGGGAGATCTTCTAAAGCGTTGGGCGAGGAGCTCCAAAGTTTTTAATGTCGTGAGCCCGCCAATTTGTGGGGGGAGTGCCTTTAAACGACAACCAGACAGATCCAAAAATCCAATGCGGCATCCCGTTTTTTTTAACTTATCTAATAATGCGGGAAGATGAATGGTTAAAGCCATAAACCCTCTTAAAAGGGATGAAATTTTATCGAAGACTATTTTTATATTAACTTAGTTGATATTTAACAGCAAATGGTAACTATTTAGTCCGCACTACCCCGAGCTTGCTAGAGGGGGCTGAACAGATACCCGATGAGGCATTGGACGTTTGACCCCAGCCGCCGAGAACCCTTGAAGCTTGCGCCTGCCCTGCGGACTCAAGGCCTCACGCAGCGCGGGGCTGATTACCTGTGTTATGCACTCATGGACTGCATGGTGGACCACGCCTTCCTGATCCTGGAAAAAGTGGATGACACGCTGGAACGCCTGGAACATCAGCTGCTGCAGAAAGAGAAAGGAAATCTAGTCAACGAAATCCATCGCGTGAAATATGACATTATTCTGCTGCGCAAATGCGTCTGGCCGATGCGCGAAGTGATCAACCATTTCCGCCGCCTGGAGACCCCCTTGATCAAGGATACGACCAAGCTCTACATGCAGGATGTCTACGACCACACCATCCAGGTGATCGATACGATTGAAACCTTCCGGGACGTCTCTTCAGGCCTCCTCGACATCCAGCTCTCCAATACCAATGTGCGCATGAATGAGATCATGAAGGTCCTGACGATCGTCTCGACGCTCTTTGTGCCCCTGACCTTCATCGCCAGCATCTATGGCATGAACTTCGAAAACATGCCTGAGCTCCACTCTAAATGGGGTTATTATATTTGCCTTGGCGTCATGTCCATCGTAGCCTTGGGCATGCTCGCCTTTTTCCGTCGCAAGAAGTGGATTTAAACACGTTTAATCTTTACAGCTCTTTTCTTAGCGGATCTCAGCTCTCACACAAAACATCCCGGCACCTAAGATAGCGCAAGCCGGCTGGGGGTTTTCAGTTATGAACTGGCCGTATTGAAATTTGTTCAAGTATATTAGGCCTTTTTTTTCAGGCCAGACCCTCAAAAACCACGTAGGCTATTGCGCGAATGGCTTCAAATGATGGAGGTACTGCAAATACTTATGAAAATTGTTTAAGCTAGTTTGCGGGGAAATAAAACCATTGTTAAAATATTTTGTTTGAGTAATAATGCATCTATTCAATTAGAGGATTAAAATGCAACCACTCTCCACCAGTATCGGCAAAAGCACCGCCCCCTCTACAACTCTTTCTCCTCCAGCTTCCAAAAGGATGCCCACAGTTTCAAGAGCCCTGGAAGAATCCACTCCTCCGACATCTCCCATTCCCACCCCTCCCATGAACTGGAAAAACCGTGGCGACTACCACCTGAACCGCAAAGAGATCGATCTCGCCATTGAATCTTATACTAAATCTTTGCAAGCTGCCGAGGGGCAAAATAATTTGGAATTGATAAGTGACAGCCTCAAAGACCTGGGACGAGCCTTCCTGGAAAAAGAACAATGGCAACTAGCAGCTAAGACTATCAATGGAGCTTATGCAGTCTACCAAAATGTCCGTCGCGCAGATAAGTCGCAGCAAAGTATCCTCTCATTAATGGCTGAAGTTGAAAAACGTTTTCTAGAAAATGTCTGTGGAATTAAAACTCTCCCCAACCCCGAGGTATACTTTGAGCGGCGTGAAAAACTCCAAGCCCTTCGTCAAGAATGTCAAAATAAGCTAAATCTAAGTGTGCCTGCACAAAATATTTTGATAGAGTTTACTCACTCGATCTCTCTTTTTCTTGAAGAGATCTTAAAAAGTGGCTATCCACTCTTTGGAAAGCCCCCTTGTGACTTCACCATGATCGGTCTCGGCTCGCTTGCCCGCAAAGAGATGAGCCCCTACTCTGATCTTGAATTTGCCATTTTAGTAGAAAAAAGCTCCCCTAAAGAATTGGAATACTTTCGAAAAATGGTCCAATGGCTCGAACTTCAAGTCATTGCTTTAGGAGAAACGCCCATTAAAATTCTTGACGGGGGCCATGAAAGCCCAGTCGTACGGGGATTTTCCTTTGATGATGGCGGCAATACTCCATTAGGGAAACAGGGCTATGTCGAACTGATTAAAACCCCTCAAGAGCTTGCCTCATTTCAAGCAGAGAAATTTTACCAAGAAGATTTAATCCTTTCAAATGTACTCCGAGGGGCAGATATCATCTTAGGTGGTGAGGCGCTTTGTAAGCAATACATCCAGGCTGTTCAAACTCTTTTAACCACAAAATCTGTCAAATCATCACTTTCCATCTGTCAAGAAAGAGCCTTGAATATCTTAAAAGGTCACCTAGTAGAGTTTGAACCGCGTGTGGATAGCAAGAAAGAAGAGAATCCTGTCTACAACATCAAAGTCGAACTCTACCGGCTTCCTAGCTTTCTAATTGCAGGTTTAGCTGACTATTTTGGAATTAGCGACCAAAACACCTGGAAAAGACTCGACGCTCTCGTAGAGAAGAAAATTCTAAGTCCTGAAGGAGCTAATCATCTCAAAAAGGCCCTTGCAGCTACCATGCACCTTCGCATTCGCTGCCATCTGTATAATGGGAAAGAATGCGATGACGTCTTTCATCCTGCAATGCAGCTGAAAGGACATCAGCTTCAGAATGTTTTTGTCCTCACAGATCGCGATATCGATGAAATTATCGAGATTTATCGGGTTATTTTTCCATTGCACCGGATATTTAAACAAGTCTGCCAATCAAGAAACTTTGCGGAGCTTGCCAAAGAGACTTTCTATGACTCAAGCCTTCATATCCAAGGAGAGGCTTACGAAAAACTTCATCAATATGCTGCAGCTAAAAAATGCTATCAACAAGCCGTGGCTCTCAATCCCGAGGACCCGGAAGCTCAGCTTCAACTAGCAGCCCTATTATGGGATTTATCTGAACATTCTCAGGCAAAAGAATATGCAGAGAAAGCCTTAGCTTTGGGTACTAGGCAAAACAAAGAAAAGGTCAGATCCCGTGCTCTTAATCTGCTTGGCCTCGCATGTAAAGCTTTAGGGGATGCTAAGAAGGCGATTGAATACTACGAAGAGGCGCTGAGTATCGACAAAAAGGTCTATGGCATTGAGGATCCTGAGGTGGCCACACGCCTTAGCAATCTCGGCAGTGCCTGGGAAGACTTAGGCGATGTAAAGAAAGCGCTTGGATACTATGAAGAGGCTCTAAAAATCGACAAAAAGGTCTATGACGATGAGCACCTAGACGTGGCCATCAGACTCGGGCACCTCGGCAGTGCCTGGCGAACTTTAGGAGATGTGAAGAAAGCTGTTGGATGCTACGAAGAGGCGCTAAAGATCGACAAAAAATTCTATGGTCTTGAACATCCTAGTGTGGCCACATGTCTCAACAATCTCGGCCTAGCCTTGGCAACCATAGGGGATCCAAAAAAAGCGATTGGATATCTGCAAGAGGCACTAAGGATTCATAGAAAGGTCTATGGTGAGCAACATCCTGCGGTAGCAACAGATCTTAACAATCTCGGCCTTGCCTGGAAAGCTATAGGAGATGCGAAGAAAGCTATCGACTGCTACGAAGAAGCAATTAAGATCGATAAAAAAGTATATGGGAAGGAACATCCTACCTTTGGAATATATCTGAGCAATCTTGGCCTGGCTTGGAAAGACTTAGGAGATGCGAAGAAAGCCATTGGATATAGCGAAGAGGCTTTAAGTATTGGTAAAAAATTCTATGGCGATGCGCATCCTGATGTAGCCACTCGGTTAAACAATCTAGGCCTTGCCTGGCAAGACTCCGGAGATGTGAAAAAGGCCATTGGATACTACGAAGAGGCGCTAAAGATCGACAAAAAATTATATGGTGATGAGCATCCTGCTGTAGCCATATGCCTCAATAATCTTGGCAGTGCTTGGCAAGCCTTAGATGATGCGAAGAAAGCATTTGGATACTTCGATGAGTCTTTAAGAATCACCAAAAAGTTTTTTGGCGATGAACATCCTAGTGTAGCCATATGTGTCAGCAATCTCGGCAGTGCCTGGAAAGCCTTAGGAGATGCGAAGAAAGCTATCGTATGCTTTGAGGAGGCCTTAAGAATCACTAAAAAGATTTATGGCGATGAACATCCTGAAGTTGTCGTTTATCTTGGTAATCTGGGTAGTGCCTGGCAAGTCTTGGGTGATGCAAAGAAAGCAATAGGCTACCTGGAAGAGGCGCTAAAGATTACCGAAAAGCTTCAAGGCGATGAACATCCTAGTGTGACAACATTGCTCTGTAATATCGGCAGTGTATGTGAAGCTTTAGGTGAGGAGAAGAAAGCAATAGCCTACTATAAAGAAGCGCTGAGGATAGATAAAAAGATTTATGGCGATGTACATCCTGAGGTGGCCAAAGATCACAACCTGCTCGGTAGTGCTTGGCAAGATTCCGGAGATCCGAAGAAAGCAATAGAATGCTACGAAGAGGCTCTGAAGATCACCAAAAAAGTCTATGGCGACGTACATCCTAATGTCGCCATTCATCTTAGCAATCTCGGAAGCTCCTGGAAAGCATCAGGAGATGCAAAAAAGGCACTTGGATATCATGAAGAGGCTCTGAATATCGACAAAAAAGTCAATGGTAATGAACATCCCGATGTAGCCATGCGCCTCAACATTCTCGGTCTTGCCTGGCAAGACTTAGGTAATCCTAAGAAAGCGATCGGATGCTTCGAAGAGGCGCTAAAGATTACCAAAAAGGTTAAAGGCGATGAACATCCTGATGTGGTCTTATGCCTTAGCAATATCGGTAGTGGCTGTGAAGCCTTAGGAGATACAAAAAAAGCAATTGGGTACTATGAAGAGGCCTTGAAGATCACCAAAAAGGTTCATGGCAATGAGCATAAAGATGTGTCCACCTGCCTCTGTAATCTCGGAAGATTATGTGAAACCGGGGAGGCAAAGAAAGCGCTTGGATACTATGAAGAGGCATTAAGAATCGACAAAAAGATCTATTGCGATGTGCATCCCGAGGTGGCCACAGATCTCAACTTTCTCGGCAAAGCTTGGAAAGCCTTAGGCGATACGAAAAAAGCAATCGGATATTACGAAGAGGCCCTAAACATCCGCAGAAAGGTCTATGGCTTTGAACATCCTGATGTTGCAATTTGTCTAAACCTTCTCGGCCAAGCATGGAAAGCTTTAGGGAATGAGAAAAAAACCATCGAATATAGCGAGGAGGCGCTAAGGATCGGTAAAAAAGTCTATGGCGATGAGCATCCTCATGTGGCAACCTATCTGAATTGTCTTGGCAATGCTTGGGAAGACTTTGGAAATCCTAAAAAAGCGGTCGGATACTTCGAAGAAGCTCTAAAGATCACCAAAAAAATCAATGGCGGTGAACATTCTGAGGTGGCAACTTGTCTCAATAATCTCGGGAGAGCCTGGCGTGCTATAGAAGATTCGAAGAAAGCAATCGGATACTTCGAGGAGGCTCTGAAGATCTGCAAAAAGATCTATGGCGTTGAGCATGCTGAAGTTTCATGTTGCCTGACCGCTATTGGTCATGTATGGAATGAATTTGGGGATGCTAAGAAAGCGATCCCATATGTGGAAGAGTCCTTAAGAATCGATAGAAAGGTCTTTGGCGATGAGCATCATGAAGTGGCAACAGATCTCAGTAATCTCGGCAAACTTTGGTTAGACGCTGGAGATGCGAAGAAAGCAATCGGCTACTTGAATGAGGCGCTAAGGATCGACAAAAAGGTCTATGGCGATGAGCATTCTGAAGTGGCAACATGTCTCCACCATCTCGGCAATGCTTGGAAAGACTTAGGTGATGCAAAAAAAGCAATCGGATACATAGAACAGGCGTTAAAGATCAACAAAAAGGTCTATGGCGATGAGCATCTCGACGTGGTCATAGAACTTTCTGCTCTTGGCAATGCCTGGCAAGCCTTAGATCCGAAAAAAGCCATCACTCTACAAGAACAATCACTATCCATTTTCAAAAAGATTTTACCTCAAGAACATTTTCGGGTTGGTCTATGCCACTTTAGAATAGGAGAGGCCCAACAGGATTTAAAAGAAGGAAAGAAAGCCGTTGAATCGTTCGAAAAATCTCTAAAAATTTTCAAGAAAGTCTATCGTGATGATCATCCCGAAGTTGCTTTAGCAATGAGCCACTTGGGCTCTGCATACTGCGACAGGGGAGAAGGAAAGAAAGGATTGGTCTTGATTGAAGATGCTCTTCGAATTCACAAAAAAATCTACGATAGTCATCCTGTCATTGCAATAAATCTCAATCACTTAGGTACTGCCTGGTTAAAATTAAAAGAACCCACAAAAGCCATCCCTTACCTTGAAGAAGCTCTGAAAATTTTACGAAATTTCTATGACAGTCATCCTTTAATTGCACTGACGCTCAGCCATCTGGCCTCAGCATGGAAAGCTTCAGGAGAAAAGAAGAAGGCCAATCAGGCTTACCAGGATGCATTAAAAATGTATCGTGAGAAATTCGAAGATAAACATCCTCTTATTCAAGCGATTCTTCTAGAGTTGAAATAATCGCTTACTTGTTAAAAAATTGTTATCCTGGGACGCGAGAAAACCCTATCCTTCAGAAGGTTCTTCCTGCTCTTCCATCATCTCTTGTATGACTTCTTGAATCCTATGAAGCTATCCAACTAAAATCGATGGACCATCTGAAGCATCATTTTGAGCAGGCCATACCGGCCATACCCAAAAAATTTCTGCTTACTTTATGGTAGTGTAACATTCCGTCTGTAAATTCAATCACATAAAAAATACTTTACACACCAACTGGTCAAAGCCCCCTAACAAATAAATAACCTGTTTCCATTCAACCGGCAATATGGGCTGTTTTGACGCTTACACTGCGACAGACTGATCGCAGACCTGAATTGCCTCTTCGAGGTCGCCGAGGCTGCCCTCAGCAACACGCTCTTGCCTCAACTGGACGAAAGGCTACGTAGAATTCTATGAAGATTTTCTGAGCGCCACGCTTTAAATTTTCGAAGATCTTAGGGATCTGACACTAGATTCAGACGACAGCACAGATGACCGGCCTGACACTGGAACTGCGTTCTCGTTCTCGAGGTACTGGAGGAGTAGAAGAAAGAACTCTCGCTTGCGACCCTGCGATCTGAGGGACTTTTTTGCTGGTTGATTCAGAGACCGGTATATCACAGAACCATTTCAATTCATTGGGCAATATAGAGCTGGACTTGATTTGTCCCATAAATGCCACAAAAGAATCTGATGAGGCAATGGTCGTTCCATTGATTTCATAGGACCATATACCCTGCGAGCATGCCAGTGTAGAATCCCATCTCGTTTCATACCACGCAGAATACACTGTGCTCCAGAAAATATTAAAGTTTTCAAGCTTTTCCGATAACCTGACATTTCTGGCTAAGGCTTTCACAACCGCCATCACGCCAGCATCCTCAAACTTACCCCCCAAATAGAGCGATTTGATGGTAAAGTTCTTTTCAAGAGCATCTGCCAAGGCTATCAGACCAACAGTGCCTGCGTCATTGTTGCGAACATCCAGCATCATCAATTCTGTGTTGGTGCATAAAGCGCGCGCAAGGGCAGCAAAGCCCTCATCGCCAAACCAGCATCCTTGTAAATTCAGGGACCTCAAACAACTGTTAGCCGCCACAGCATTCGCTATAAGGATAGCTACCGCATTATTGATCCCATTGTTGCTGACATGCAACGATCTGAGAGCCGCATTGTTTTCCAATGCTTTTGCGATGACCAGCATCCCTTCCGTATCGATACTGCATTGGTTTAAATCCAACACCCGCACGACTCTATTATTTTCCAAAACCTTTGCAAGGGCTCTAGCTCCGGGAGTGCAAACCCCGCTTGTTTTGCTGTAGGTAACAACTGCGTTTCCATCCCTAGTGCCGGAAAAACCACTATTTCCGCTATTCCCAGCAAGATGCAAGATCTGAAGAGAGGGATGATTGTCTATTGCTGCCGCTATTTCCAGTATTGTCCGATCACCTATCCCAGTGTTTGATAAATCAAGCCTGATGATGGTTTTATTCAATTTCAAGGATTGTGCTAAGGCAATTCCTCCTTCGTCGCCGATCTGGGAATTGTTTGAGAGATCTAAGGATTGAAGAGCGGTATTGCTTCGCAGACCATTTGAGAGGTGAATGATCCCGGCTGCCGTCAGATTATTGTGGGACAACTCTAGATGTTCTAAGCAGGAGTTTCGTTCTATAGCTTTCGCAAGAGCTTTAATGCCTGCTGCACCTAGTCCGCTGACATTGCTGGGAGATAATTTATTTTTTGCCAGGGTGAGACTCTTTAAGCTTCTGCTTGATTCAAGCGCCTGCGCTATCTCTACAATGCCATCATCGCTGATGAGATTATCGGATAAGTCCAGAGCCGTCAAAGTCGAGTTTGCAGAAGAAAGATCGAATCTGTTTATATAATTTCCGCTTAAATTGAGCGTTTGCAACGAACAGTCAGAATTTAGCGCTTGTTGAATCCCCTGGGTCTGGTCAGAATGTCCACCAATGGCAACACCGCTCAAATTTAGAGACAACAACCTTTTACTTTTTCGCAATTGAGCAACCAGGTCTTGAATAAATGTCAGGTGTGTCTGTGACAGGTCTAGATGTTTCAATGTGGGACTCTGTTCGACTGCTCGCGCAAACCGTATCACAACATTTTTCCAGACCTGGTCATCATTTTTGTGCTCGCTGTAAATATATCTAATGTACATGTGCAGGGAGTTGATATTTTTTGAAAGAAGAATGCCCCCAAGGGCATCCAGCGCAGGCTGATCCAGTTCACGGGCTTGATAGGGAAGTATGATTGTCAGGTCAATCGGCAATGTTTCAGATTGGAGCTTTTGGATCAGTTCATCCAATTCTTTTTGGGACTCAATCGTGACATACAAGACCCTCGATGTTGATAGCACTCGCACGCAACGGCAATTGAGCGATGAAATGGCTTCGCTTGAGGCTGGCAAATAAC
Source organism: Parachlamydia sp. (assembly GCA_021372155.1). Taxonomy (GTDB): domain Bacteria; phylum Chlamydiota; class Chlamydiia; order Chlamydiales; family Parachlamydiaceae; genus JAJFUZ01. Next base: position 14,877 of record JAJFUZ010000087.1, read on the forward strand.
ATATCTGACATAGCAAATGATGGGGTAAGGCAGGCGTTATCTCTGATGGGGTCGAGGTTACTGTTGTTGATGAATTAGCTCGTACT
>JAJFUZ010000091.1 GCA_021372155.1 Parachlamydia sp.
ATCCTACCGGGGCGGCAATACGATGAACCGCACACCCTCGATGAGCCGAGCAAGCAGACCGCAAGGAGGGCAGAGGCCGTCACAAAGGCCATCTCAAGGAGCAGGTCAAAGACCATCCCAAAGACCAGCTCAAGGTGCAGGACAAAGACCAGCTCAAAGGCCATCTCAAAGACCATCTCAAGGTGCAGGCCAAAGACCAGGCCAAAGGCCATCTCAAGGAGCAGGGCAGAGACCATCAGCAGGAAACAAAGCCCAAATTCGGGATCAGGTCAACCGGTATGCGCAAAACCGGCCGGCGCAAGGTATTGACCGTCAGGGTTTGTCGCAGAGGGCTCAGGACTTTAATCGCCAGCGCGGCGATCGGTTGACAAAAGACAGACAGCTCTCGGACAGAGCTAGCGATCGCTTAAGAGAGCAGCGGCCTGATTCTGGCGATTGGTTCAATCGCGACTTCTTTGAGGGCCACGATATTGATGTGGATTATGCTGGAACAGGCGCTAATTGGTGGCGGCCCGCCGCCTGGGGAGCCCTGGCATCGTGGGGAAACTGGGGCTGGTCGACGCCCTACTATTATGATGACAGCGGGTATGCATATTCTGTCGAGTATTCCGAGCCGTACGGCACCACCTCTGGGGTTCCTGTTCAGACTCAGCCCATACAGACCCAGCCGGTTCAAGCTCAGCCAGTTCAGGCTCCTGCTCAAACTGCTCAGACAACTGCGACAGCTGAAGGAGACTGGCTTCCGCTTGGTGTCTTTGCCGTTGGCCGCGATGCCAATGCCGCTGCCCAAACCAGCCGCTACATCCAGCTTGCGATCAACCGCAGCGGGGAGATAGCGGGGGTCCTGTACAATTCCTCAACCGATCAGGCGCACGATCTCACAGGAAAAGTCGATACAAGCAGTCAGAAGGCCTACTGGTCGATGGCCGATCGGACGGATTCACCCATCGCCTCGACAGGGATTTACAACCTGACCGAGGATCAAACGCCGATCAGCGTGCACTTTTCTGATGGCTCGGATCAGACCTGGACGCTGCTGCGGCTGAAACAGGAACAGTAGGTTCAAAAGCCTACTGTACCTTGCAGGATTCAGTCTCTAAGGTCTCGATGATTTTCTGCATGTTGTCGCTTCTGGCTGTCTCCGATTTTTCCAAAGCCATTGAAAGAGCGGTTATGCCTTGATGATCCATCTGGTTCGGATCTGCTTTTCGCGAGGCGAGAAGGGAGACAAATGCAGCATCTCCTTTAGCGACAGAAATGTGCAAGGGAGTCTTGCCTGATTTGTCGGCTAGATTGGGATCTGCCTGTTTATCAAGGAGAATGCGCCCAAGAGCGACATCGCCCTTTTCAGCAGCAATCTGCAAAGGTGTTATGCCTTTATCATCCTGGGTATTAGCTGAAAGATTCAAGGTTAGAAGCTTGCTGGCCGCCTTGTGGGCTCCCTTTTGACAGGCCAGATGGAGCAGAGTAATTCCTCCTGTTTGACAGACCTTGATATCTGCGCCAGCTCCAATAAGGCGGTCACAGAAAATGTAGTAATGATTCTGGGCACACCAGAGTAGCAGCGTACGTTTCAAACGCCCTTTTTTCGAGGTACAGGCTTTATCGACAAAAAAGCTGATTGTCCTGGCGATATCTTCTCCTTTTGCGAGATCCATGGGCCGCTGTTTTTTCTTGTTCGCTGCCCATAGGAGTGAGGCCTCCTGGTCCAGCATCAGGGAAGCTTCTTGCAGGCGGCGGGCTTGTATCGAAAGATGCAGCGGTGTGTTGCCATCCTGATCAGCTGCTTTCAAGGCGTCAGCTGAAGCGGCAGCCAGCTCCTGAAACTCTTCATCAGTGAGCATAGGTCGTTTTCCAAGAAAGTAGAGGTGGAAAAAATTTTGTCCTTTGTAATTCGGATTGTCAAGTTTCGGCTTGCGTGCCAGAAAGGCTTTAAACAGCACGCTGTCCTCGTATGCATAAATGTAGTGAACAGGCAGCAGGGAGGATTGACCTGCATTGACGTCAGCTCCGGCTTCCAGGAAAGCGTGAATAATTGCTGCCTGTCTTCCGCTGAGCAAGGCCCGAAGAACGGGGCTAACCTCAAACGATGTGTCAGAATCTTTAGCGTAATAGCTGGCGATTTTGTTAAGGTCTTTGCAGCGTGTGAGCATGAACTGGATCCATTCAAGACTGGCGTCTGACGCTACTTTATGGATCCAGGGCATCCGTGTGCGGCGATCATCGCCAGGAAAGATATCAGAAGCAGCGTCAAATTCCTGGGAAAAAAGGATTTGTGCAAGTTGAAATTGACCATTCACATAAGCCTGCTTGCGCAATTGGGCAGCATCGTCACTGTTAGCTGAAAACTGGGGCCATAATGCGGATAGAATGGTCAAAGTGCCTTTGCGTATGACAGCCTCAATGCAAGCGCGGTCGACACGTTGCGGATTGTTTCCATAGCTTCTGCAAGGCAGTTTCACTACCTCCTCCACGACAGCCAGGTTGTCTGTCTCGACGCTCTCTTTTACATAGCGCCGCGCCTCATCCTCGCTCATAGGCTGACTCTGCATCTGCTTTTTCATGGCCTGGATTGCGGCGATTCTTTTGAGAGAGATAGCTAGCGACAAGAGTGTCTGGTTGCCGGCATAACAATTGTAGACGCTGCCCGTTGTGGCACTCAGCATGTCTTCAAAAGTTTGATCCCATCCCATCCTCACTGCCAGATGCAAGGGGGGTTCTTGTCTGCCTGACTGAGTAAGAGCTTCAGGGCTGGACTGGGCGATTGCCTTGACGAGCTCATTCTGTTCGGGCGAAGGCTTCTCTTTCCCGAGGATCTCAAAGATGGCCTCTTGGGGCTTTGCAATCAGATTGTAAGTGCGCAATTCTGACTTGCGGGCAGCATTTAAATACTGGGCAGCTAGACCAAATTTCTGCTTTTCCAAAAGCCTGGTAAAGGGGGTACGTTGGCTCCCGTCGCTATATTGCATCATCTGATAAAGACAGTCGCGGTTCCAAGTGAGCACCTCTGAAAATGCATCATATTCTTCCTCTTCAATCAACTGAGAGAGGAGTGAGCGCACTTGATAGCTATTGTTTTGGGCATAAGTTTGACAAGCGCTCTTGAGTTCAGCGCAATTGTCATAGTTACAGGCAAGAGCGAGAATTTCTTTCAAATGGCTCGGCATCTCCTGTTTCAAACGATCTGTGGCGAGGGTCAAAAGCGTCTGATGCTGATAGCGATGCGCCAAAATGAACAGGCCCCAGGCACCTTCGAAGTCAACCTGGGGAAAGATAGGCCTCTTCAAGTAAGCGACAAATTCTTTAAAGATGGCAGCTGGGATCTCTTCGACCGAGATACGCCCCTTCAAGCTTTCGTTCATCCCCGAATTGAGCATCGTGTTGAAATAATCACAGGGCAGCAAATAGCGGGTTTCAACAGAGATCTCTTCCCCATCAACCAGGAAGGTCACGGAGGGAGTCTGCTGCAGCCCTTGAGGAACAAACGGTGCGCCGGTAACGGGTGCTGCCATGGGAAATCCTTGCTGTGAATGATTGAGAATGTTATTAAACCAAGTTTGTTTTTCATAATCAACAGCTTTTGTATGTATGATGTCTCCTGTCCAGTTTCCGACTGAGTTGCTCATGAGGCTGTTCCCTCTTGACTTCCGCTCGCTTTGCCGAGTCAGCTGCGTCTGCAAAAGGTTCAGGCGGATTGCAGATGACGATAGGCTATGGAGGGAGTTTTTCAGGCAAATTCCGGGCATGATAAATTCTCGGGACTTTAAGGTCCTAGCACGCCGGATTTATCCCCTTTGGGGACTGATTCAAGGACACTATCGAGAAACGAGAATAGCTGGCGAGTGTATATTAAATCTTCGCTCCTTTTACGATCCTGCCTCCAATCGCCTGTTCGTCGCTTTAGAAAATCATCGCCAATCCTTTTGTCTTTGTCCTGAGCGTAACGATGATCCAGACGTTGAGAACGCTGTAGGTGCCGTCTATGACATGGACTCACACAAAAAGCTGTCACCGTTTTTTGGAGACCATTGGAGTAAACCGGCACTTCCCGTGGCGATGCGGTTTGATAAAACGGCGAGGGAGTTTATCGCGATCAGTGATTCTTACATTTGTTGGAATGATCTCGAAACTGGCAAAGTGAAACAGAAAATCCAATTTGAAAAGATGAGTCGCATTGAGGAGGCCTTCTTCACAGATTCAAAGGTATGCGCAGGAGGCAATGTATTTGATCTTCGTAAGAAAAAAGCGACTCTCACAGTTCCTTGGCCTGAGAATATTCATGTCTACGATGAAAAGCATCAATGGGTGATCGCCTACTTTAATTCCTGCCTGCTTATTTACAAAGCCGTCTGGAGAGTCGGATGGGGTGTAAAGCGGGATGTCAAATTAATCGACAAAGTACCAGATGTTGCTTCACTGCGCAGAAAATCAGGCGGGAATTTTGAATATTTACCTGATACGCAGCGCCTAGTGTGCCTTCGACAAGACAGTCGCGGAGTGATTGTCTTAGATTTGCAAACAAAAGGCAGAAAAGTCTTGGATCTTGCACAAAGTTCTGTGGAATGCCTGGTGCGCGCCTCATCCCATCTCATCATGGCCTTGCAAGAGAATAAAAGGTATCGGTTTGATCTTTATGACCTTGCAACCATGGACAGAGTCTCTTCATTCCCCAATGACGAAGGCCTTTCTGTGATAGATATGCAGTATGACCCCAAAACAGGCATGCTGCTTACCAATTCAATGAAGTCATTGTCCTTCTGGGATGTGCCAAAAGGAGTATGTCTCAAAAGGATTCCGCATCCTTATAAAGCGTGGTATCGAGTGGAGTGGGATGCTGAAAACAAGACGATCGCGCTGCATTTAGTACCCTATTTTCAAGCCTGGCAAACCAGGCTGATCCGCTATTGAGCCTCTTCCAGCCGATCGAGATCCAGGCTGCAGAGCAGCTGAAGATTCCGGTTGATCTTCTCGATGCTCCAGTCCCACCAGGCCAGGCTTAAGAGGCGCTGGATGGTGGCGTCATTGAAGCGCATTTTGACCACTTTCGCGGGGTTTCCGGCAACGATGGCATAGGGAGGCACATCTTTGACGACGACGGCTCTCGTGGCGATAATGGCCCCATGGCCGATCGTGACGCCATTTTTGATCAGGGAGTCGTAGCCGAACCAGACGTCATTTCCGACGATGATGTCCCCTTTGACAGGAAGATCTAGAACATCGAAAGCGCCCTCCCAACCTTGCCTGAAGATGGGAAAGGGGTAGGTGGTGATGGCGTCCAGCTTATGATCGCCGGTCATGATGAAGCGCGTTTCAGCGGCGATCGCGCAGAATTTGCCGATCACCAGCTTGACTTTGGAGAAATGGTAGTTATAGAGGACATTGTATTGCTCAAATTTTTCGGGACCGTTGCGCTGGTCATCGAAGTAGGTGTAATCCCCGACGAGGATGTTGGGAGCTTTAACAAAGTTGTTGAGAAAGACAAGACTTTGATTTTGCGGAATGGGATAAACGGATCTGGGATCGGGTCCGATCATTGGTTCCTCCAATTGAGAATTTACAGGTTTTTGAAAAATTGGGCGTGCAGGCCTGCAGGAATGAGGTGGGGAGCTTTTGCCCTTGCGATTTCTTTAAAGCTTTTGGCATCCAGGACCAGCAGAAATGAAGAGTTCTGTGCATGGTCCAGAATGATCGCAAGTATGACACCATCATCCTCTGCATGAGACTCAGGAGCTGCGACAAAGACAGGTTCGCCCGCAGAGCAGTTAGCTTCTGTCCAGGACAGGACCTCTTTTGTTTCCGTGTCAATTTTATGGAGCCCCTCTTTGCCGCCAAATCCGACGACATAGGCGAAGCGGTAGGGATGACCATCAAACTTTTCATTGATGCTGGGAAATTCGCTGGAATAGGGGAAGAGGACATCAGAAGCAATCTCCCCATTTTTCAGCGAAAGAGAAAACCGTTCCAGATGAGCGGGAAACTGGCCTTCATTCACGTCGTCGATGATTCTGGCGTCGTGATAGGTGACAATGTCGAGAATAATCCTGCCATCCTTTTCAAAAGCATTCGTGTGGTGGAAGGCGAAAAAAGGTCTTGTGCGGTATCTTCCAACCAGATCCCCTGAATTGCGGTCGATGACGAGGAAGGTGGTTCTCTTTTCAGGTTTCCAAGAGTAGTTTTTAATAAAGGCTTTTCCCTTGGTGATCAGGTCCAGGGGATTGACGACGAAGGGAAATTCAGTAAAAATGAGATAGTGCTCAGTTGTGGCAAAGCTATGCATGTAGGCAGGTTCTTCCACAGGAATTTCTGTCAGGATTTCCCTCACGGGCGAGCCATCCTCCAAGCTGTAGAGGGTATAGAAGCTGTTTCGGCCGAATTTAACTAGATAGTTCCAAGTTCTTTTCTGGTTCGCATCGTAGTGGGGATGGGCCGATTCCCAGCATTTCGCCTTTGGCAGCTGATCCTGATAATTCAGAACACCCAGTGTATCCAGGGTTTGAAGGTCGAACTTGACAGGCAAGGGCGTTTCCGTCATTGCCACGTAGGCGTCGGCAAGTCTGGCGACATTGACGTTGGCATTGGGAATTTTCTGGGCAGGGAAGAAAAGCGTAAAAAAGCGCTTGAACAGGGAGTGGCAAGGGTCGGCAGCGAATCCTTCATAAAGAATGGATCCCTCTTCAAAAACGGTTCGGTAGGCATCAGTGTGCAGGAATTTGTTGGAATAGTTCACTTTGGCTCCCTGAAAGGAAAAGGCATGCAGCATCGCCAGGCCATCGAACCAGTGGCCGTTCTTCTCTCCATTGACAGCCACATTGATGGGGCCATTGCGGATCAGGCTTCCCGAAAGCCACGTGGGAATCTCGCCGGTAACCTCGCTGATAACATTAAGGGGGCGATTGGCTACCTCTTCAAGCAGATCGGCTGAGACCTCTGCCTGCTTAGGTTTGTTCATGAATGTAAATGCCATCGCTCCTCCTAGTAATATGAGAAGGATAATTATTAATTTCATGAAACTATTGTACTAAAAGGATGTTTTCTTGGATAGTAGCGAGCCATTTTTGGCATAGTTCACCCTTAAAAGATGTGATCCTTTGAGCGTGCAGGAAACCGGAGGGTATCTTACGAAGGGCGACACGCATATCGTTGAGATGGCCCTGCTCTTCCAGCACGATCGATTTGACCGAGACGCGCGAGCCTGCCTGACGCAGGAGGGTTTCGTAGATCGGATAGAGCTCTTCGGCGCGCAGCTCGATCGCATAGGTGATCAGGAGATAGGCAGTCTCTTTGAGGGAACGTTCCGGAATGTTGGCGGACTTGAGGTAGCGGGAGGTCTTGAGAATCAGCGCGGGTAGATAATGGCGCGTGGCAACTCCGCCGAGAAGATGGGAATAGGTGTCGAAAGAGATGTCTGAAACCTTTTCAATCTGGTGTTTAAGATGGTGGGCATGGCGGAATTCTTCGGCAGCATGCTTGAGCATCTCCTCTTTGACCAGAGTGGGATGCTCGCAGGCGGCAATTTGGCGCGCGCCACAGTTTTCCAGGTAGGAAAGGGTGTTGAGCCAGCGAGCATGCAGATTGGGGGAGGGGATGATCATGGCAAGAATCTGCTGCAAGGGTAGCGCAAAAGAGATCATATGCCATCCTCGAGCGTTTGTGCGATGAGGGAGTAGATCAGCTGAAGCTCATCCTCCTGAATGCAATAGGGAGGCATGACGTAGAGAACATTACCCAACGGGCGGAGGTAGACCCCTTTTTCAAAGAAGAAGCGAAAGAGACGGTTGCGGATGGGTTGGAAATAAGAGGTCTCTTCTGTCAGATATTCCAAAGCCAGGATAGTACCCAGGCTTTCGCAGCGCTTGAGCCGGGGATGGGCGCGCCATCTTCGGCAAAAGGCCTCATGGCTGGCTGCGATCTGCATCCTCTGCTGCCTGCAGGAGTCCTGGAGAAGCAGATCGAGGTTTGCAAGAGCACTTGCACAGGCCAGCGGATTAGCTGTGTAAGAATGACCATGCAAAAGCGCTTTTTGAAGATTATCTCCAAGGAATGCGCTGTACACAGCCTCTGTGCAAACAGTGGCTCCTAAGGGAAGAAAACCCCCTGTCAACGCTTTGGACAAGCAGATGAAGTCTGGCGTTGTTTGGAATTGCTCGCAGACAAATAGCGTGCCAGTGCGTCCAAATCCTGTCATCACCTCATCGGCGATGGTCAGAACGCCATGCTGCCGACAGGCCTGGATGAGGTGGTCGAGTCCCTCGGGAGGATAGATAATCATTCCGCCAGAGCCCAGGATAAGCGGCTCGAAAATGAAGCAGGCAGTTCTGCCTTTATGAAGAATGTCATGAAGTTGTGAAAGAGAGCGCTTTTCTTGACCTTTAAGAGGAGGATCAATGGTTTCGACTTCAAAAAGATGGCTCCAGAAAGGACGGTGGAGTACCTGGCGCCCTGAGGCTGACATGGCTCCAAAGGTCTCGCCATGGAAGCTGTTTTTCATGCAGACGATATTTTTCCTGGGTGTCTTGGGATCCCCATTATACCAAAACTGCAGGGCTATTTTGAGGGCGACCTCGACGGCTGTTGACCCATTGTCCGAATAGAAAACCTTGGAAAAGGCACCTGGCAGTAAAGAAAGGAGTCTCTCAGCCAGATCGATTGCGGGAGCATGCGTGAAATCAGCAAAAGTGACCTGATCAAGCCGTTCGGCTTGAGCAGCGATTTTAGTGCTGATGTAGGGATGAGCATGCCCATGCAGGTTGACCCACCAGGAGGAGATGCCATCCAGATAACGATGACCCTCTTCGTCATAGAGAATGGCACCTTTTGCCCTGACGATCAGGGGATGGGATGCACCCTGCATTTGGGTATAGGGATGCCAGATGGCTTTCCTGCCATTTGAAGAACTGATTTGAGGGGCTTCCATAGACGTGCATACCTTTGAATGGTTTTTTTATCGAATTCCTTCTCTGGATAGAGCCTTGCCAGCATCGGGAGTTGAGAGATTTCCAGGATGGCCGCTTCGCTGTCCGGATTAGGCTCGCCATTAAAGATCACACCGGCGATAGAGATGTGACGCTGCTTGAGCATCTCTAAAGTCAAGAGGGTGTGGTTGATGCTTCCCAAATATTGCCTCGAGACAACGACCCATTTGCACATCCAGGATTGAAACAAATCCAGAGTCGTGTGCGTGTTCGTCAAAGGCACCAGGACCCCGCCGACGCTTTCGATGATCAGCGGACGCACTGTCTGCGGAGGGACAATCGCATCGAGTTGAATCGATCGATTTTCCAGACGGGCGGCATGGTGAGGGGAGAGAGGTTCTTGAAATGTGTATACGGCCGAGTGGATGCGTTCTCTTTCTATCCAGGCTGCGATCTTTTCAGAGTCTGGGCAGCCCGATTGGACAGGTTTCCAGTAATCGCCCTTCAGGAGTGTTGTCAGGATAGCAGAGACGATGGTTTTGCCGACATCGGTTCCATTGCCTGCTACAATGATTTTAGTCATCGCATTCTCCAAAGACAGTTTTGAAGCCTTGAGACCTGCTCATCGGTATTAAAGGCATGCAGGCAAACGCGTAAGGCCTCATGGCCCTGTCGGATGGTGGGGCTCAGCAGGGCACTCACATCGAATCCTGCTTGAGATAAATGGAAGGCTTTCTCTTTAGCAGCCGCGTTGCCTTTCACTGGAATGGCATGGATGGGGGAGAAGGAGCCAAATCGGGCGCATAAGTGCCGCAGGTGGCCACGCGCGTGATCCATCAGAGGAAAGCGATCATAACTGCATGCGATGGCAGCAAGGTTGATCAGAGGTAACGCTGTAGTATAAATATAGGTCCTGGCAAAATTGTGCAAAGTCTTCTGAAGCAAGCTGCTGCCCAAGATCATGGCGCCGCTGGTACCCAACGCTTTGCCGAAAGTAACGATGAGGGCAAAGATTTTAGCATTGATGCGCTGCTCCGCGACAAGCCCTCTTCCTGAGGGACCCAAAGCTCCGATGGCATGTGCCTCATCGACGATTAAAAGGGCGCCATATTGCTGGGCAAGATCACTGATAGCACGCAAGGGAGCCTGGGAACCATCTGTGGAATAGAGAGAAGCAATCGTAATGAAACAGCGTCCCTTTGCTGAGAGACTCTTTAATCTTATATGGAGATGGTCGAGATCATTGTGCCGGAAGGGAAAAGATCTGGCTCGGCTCAATCGGAGCCCGTCTCGGACAGAGGCATGCACATGGGCGTCGAAAATGAAGATGCTGTCATCTGAAGCAATTGCGGAGTGCAGTCCGATATTGGCCATATAGCCGCAGTTAAAGAGTGTGGCAGTTTCAAAGCCATGAAAAGCAGCCAGGCGCTCTTCAAGCTTTTGGGCATAAGCAGCGTTGCCTGTGAGTAATCGGGAGCCTGTCGATCCAAGGCCATTGAGATGGCCACTGCGTTTTTTCCATTCCCACATGACTGCATCAGCCATCTCGGAAGAGCGCGCCAGACCGAGATAGTCGTTGGAGGCAAAATCAATAAGGGGATGCTGTTTTGGAAGTGTGCGCAGATTTCCCATCCGCTTGCGCTTCAGAAGCTGATTCTCAAGTAGAGATGTCGTCATTTGGCTCCATTTGCGTACGCAGGCCTTTTTTTCAGGCCAAGAACCTGAAATAGACCCTCGTCGATGTCGACAGGGTTGTTGCTGATTGTGAGAAGCTTTTCTCCCATGAAGATGGAATTGGCGCCAGCGATGAAGCAGAGGGCCTGCGACTCATACGACATTCCGACGCGTCCGCATGAAAGACGGATCATCGCCTGAGGCATCACAATTCTGGCGACAGCGATAGCTCGAATCATCTCCCAGACGGGGATCTTGGGCTGATTTTGGAGTGGGGTGCCTGGAATATGGGCCAGCTGATTGATAGGGACAGATTCAGGATGGGGATTGCGCCGACATAGCGTGAGAAGCATTTGTAGACGATCATCTATCGTTTCACCCATCCCTAAGATGCCACCACAACAGACGCTGAGCCTCGCCTTCTCAACGCAATCGAGGGTCTTGAGGCGATCCTGGTAAGTGCGCGTCGTGATGATTGTGGGATAAAATCGCTCAGAGGTGTCGAGGTTGTGGTTGTAAGCATATAGGCCTGCCTCTTTCAGGCGCTTAGCTTGGTGATCATTGAGCATTCCCAACGTGCAGCACACCTCGATTCCAAGAGATGCAACGCCTTTGATCATGCGAAGCACTTCGTCGAATTGTTTATTGTCGCGGATCTCTCTCCAGGCAGCGCCCATGCAGAAGCGTGTGGCCCCTAAAGCGACCGCTTTTTTCGCCTCATGCATCACCTCTTCATAGGAGAGCAAGGCTTGAGCTTTGATGGGTGTCTGATAGCGCGATGATTGGGAGCAGTATTTGCAGTCTTCCGGGCAGCCGCCAGTTTTAATTGATAGAAGAGTGCAGACCTGGACCTCGCCTGCTGGATGAAACTGGAGGAAGATCCCATGGGCTTGAGAAACAAGCTCAAGTAAGGGCATATCATAAAGATTGCGCAACTCATCAAATGTCCAGTCAAATCGGATAGGCATGCTATTTTCCTTTAAAATTCCATCAAGTTTGAAGAGTTTAGAGGGTGTTTTTCTTATTCTCAATTGAATTACGAGCCGATTATGGCACTAATAAACCAAAATGTAGTCTAATAAAACTAAAATGTAGTCACTCAAGTGGCTGTTTGCAGAAGAGTCTGTAAACCAAAATGTAGTTTGAAAAGAGCTTTGAAGGGTTTGATTTTTTTCAGATAGTCGGAGGGGAAATCAGCTGAAACTGCTGGGTGGCCATGTCATAGGCAAAAAGCTCTGCCGTGCCAATTTTGAAGAACCAACCGTGCAGCCGCAGGGTTCCGGACTCAAGCCGTTTGGCTACTTCGGGATAGGTGTGCAGGTTCTCCAGGGCGTAGAGCACATTTTCTTCGCTGGCGGCCGTGAGACGTTCTTCATCATTTTGAAGGTGCTGATAATTGCGTTCGATGATCTGTCTGACTGGAGAGGCCACGTCGAGCCATGTTTTGAGATGCGGCATCTCCTCTGCTGCAGGAAGGCCATGGAGCAGGGCCGCGATGGCGCCGCACTGAGAGTGGCCGCACACGACGATGTCGCTGACTTCCAGAATCTGTACAGCGAATTCGATGGCCGCGGCCGTGGCATTCGTGTTGCCCATCAGGTGTGAGGGGGGAACCAGATTGCCGGCGTTTTTGACAACGAAAAGGTCGCCTGGCTGGCTCTGCGTGATCAGTTCCGCCAGAACGCGCGAGTCGGAGCAGGTAATGAAGAGGGTATGCGGCTTCTGCCCTTCAAGCGAGAGGCGGTGGAACAAGGCCTGGTAGCGTCCCAGCTCTTCCTGTCGGAATTTGTGAATGCCTTCAATCAGTTTTAGCATCGGTTATTTTCCATTTGCGTCAGATTTTCTTCTTTTGCCCGGGATGAAGGTGCCCTTGCCAGTCAGCTGTGTCTGCAAAAAATATTGTTCCCTTTTGGAGTTCAACTCTTGGATGAAGGCGGCCAATTTCATCTCATCTTCCTCTAATTTATTCAAGGTGGCGCAACGTTTGAGACTAGCTTGAAGAGGCTCAACGCTATCGATAAAAAAGAGTATTTTGCTGATCTGCTCTATATTGAGGACACGGCACTTTTCCCTGACACTGAGCAGAAATGGGACATAGAGGCTCTTGTAGAGAACTGGACATTCACGGTCGATGAGCCCCTTGAGATGAAGTTGTGCAACCAGGTAGAGAAGCTCGGAAACGTCAACAGGTTTTTGATTTTCCTGGTGATAGATAGAACCAAAGTGGGTGCTTACCAACATGGTAAGACATTTTTTCCCTTGAGGAGACAGAGGCAGGTGCGTGATGCGGTGATGAGCTATCAGGCTTCCCAAACCGAAAATGATCTTTGCACGAATTTCATACGAGACATCAATAGGAATCCTTGGCAGAAGCCAAGCGATCCATTGATACTGATGGCCGTCAAGCAGAGAATTTAAGCCTGGCATGCTTTCGCTCATCTCTACCAGTTTGTCCATCCAGAAAAGGATTTCCGCCATTTCCTCTGGAGGTTCTAAATCACAAAAGCAGTGTAATAGATCATTAAGCATTTTCCCTCCCTCTGTTGAGATAAAGGAGGTGAAAACGTGGTTGCTGGCCATCATTCCAAGACCGGCAATGAGCTCTGGTACAAATTCAGCGACCCACGCATTGTCAATTGGCTTTCTGGCACAAAGCAGCTTGCTGATAAGATCATTCAGGCTTAATTTCTCGCAACTGAGCGATGGATGGAATTTAAGAGCCAGTTCTTGGAAGGCGCTTATAATCTCTTGAGAGCAATCTTGTTTGACGGGAAAATCCGCCAGGAGTCCTGCATAGTAGAAGGCCGGACCTATACAAGGATCGTCTTCGTCATGGACGACACTTTTTAAACGCTCCAGTAAGGTAAGGCGTATCACTTGGCAAAGACGCCAATCGCGCTTTGTTGCCGCAGCTTGCATGATTCTGTAGCCTGCCGTTTCGCGCCTGAGACATGGCATGAGATCATGATCGTACGCAGCATAGCGCAGCATATTGGTGAGGGGAGCCTCTAAGGCTTTCAAATGATCTAAGGGAACCATGTCAACAAGCATCAGAATGGCTGAAAATGCATTTTCAATTTCCTCAGCTACGGGATCACATGACAGCAGTTGCTCAAGCAGCAAAGAGATCAGGGAAATCTCCGCCTCTGGGATGGGTGCAAGCTGTGAATTTTTCGCTAGAGTTCCAACGCATAAAAGGGCATTAATAATCTGTGCTTTGTTTCTGGCTTCTCGAATCTTAGCAACTACTTCTGGGGTAGCTTCTAGGTCTGCTTCATCTTCATCCTCAGGTGCACGCTCGACAAACAGCTGAAATAGTCTTTGTCGCTCAGAAGCCGTTATGACCATTCCAGGGTGGGCCAAAAGTCTGAAAAGGGCAAGGCGCCGGTCTGCAGAGATTTCGCCTTGAGTTAGCAGACTATTGAGCATGCCAGGTATCTGCATCACTTGGATTGAGGGGTGAAATGATGCGTGCTGAGCCTTATTGTGATAGTCGATCAGCAGGATGGCCAGAAAATCGGCAAGCACTGGATCATATTCAAAAGGAAAGTGCTTGCAAAGCAGCGTCAGAGCCTGAAACAGCGTGTTCATATCTTTGACAGGCTGGTTTTGCAAAGTTGTCAAAACCTTCAGAGTTGAAATGAAGCAGGGGAAAGCTTCGCGGTTGAGAATGGATCTTTGAAACCTGCAGATCAGAAAGCTTAATCCTATGAAAGCCCTGACAAACTCCGCACTATTTTGAGTATGTCTGCAAAGTCTGCAAAATAGCAGGGAGAGCGTCTCAGCTTCCTCGCTTGTTGGGCAGGGCAACCATCTCTGGCATGCAGCTGTCCCTAAATTTGAAAAGAGCTGTTGCAGGAGCCGGATCTCTTGAAACTCCTCCTGATGGCGCACAAGATATTCGAAAAACCAGCGTGGCTGTGGCAGAACATTTTTCTTCTGCGTCAAGGATTGCTGCAATATTTGGAGGATGTATGTGGCCGGATTTTGCAAGATTACCGGGGCGGGCTCGCTTGCATAGGGTGGACTAAGAGATGCTGAAACGGCTCTGGTGACATTTAAAGATGCTGCTGGAGGTTGGCGTTGAAGGGCAGAAGAGCGCAATGAGCCAGGAGCTGTAATTTCGGGAAGAAGCGCTTTTGCGCCATCTATTGTCTCTGCCAAGGTATAGGCCTGTGAGACATTTCGTGGAGTTACAGAGGGCAAGGAATCTGAGGGGGTGTCGCGATTTTTAACAGGAAATGACATGTGCAGTATGATGCGCCATTTTGCTTTTTTTTGACAACAGCTCAGATCCAGATTGCTTGCGCTTGAAAGAGGCGCGCGGGCCTTCCAATTGGCGGGCCACGAGATAGCAATGGAGCCGTTGTCGAAGCGTTTGAAGGCCATGATCAGGGCTGCAGTCTGGCAGGGCATCTATGAAAAAGAGGAGCTGGCACGCTTGTTTTGCGTTTTTTACAGGATATTTCAGGGCATTTTTGATAAGACGTCGAAAGAGAGGTTCATGCAGAGAGGCTGCTTCTGGCGCGATAACTCTGGAATTGATGAAAGAGCCGAGCGCATAAAGGAAATCAGGGCAAGTTTCAGAGGAGTCTTTGCAGGCTTCTTCAAGTGTCTTTTGCACAAGTCTGTCCAGATGCCGGCTCCCCGCTGCCGATAGAAGAAGAGCACAGCCGTTTGCTGCCAGCTTTCCTAATGAAAGGAATGTGGAAAGGAGAATTCTGTGCGGAGCATCGTCGGGAATGAGTTTAATGAGCGTATCAATTGAGGGATGCTTAGTTAAATGGCGCCGCTTTGCCAGATGGCTGATCCAGATGAGCGTATCGGCGGTGACTTCACATGCGAGATCTTCTTCAGGATTTTCAGCAGCGCTGACATATTTTTCCAAAACACGATCTACCGACATGCCTGCGCCAGGATGAAAGCCTGTGAAAAGACCGTGAAAAGCCATCGTCGCAAGGCCAAACAGGAAATGGTTGATCGCATGAGGTGTGGAATCAAACTGAACGAAATGCAAACAGAGGATGGAGATGAGATCGTTCCAACTTAAGCGCTCATGAGGATGGGATGGATCTGTTTGATCGGCAAGGGCTCGCAGCGTTTTCAGGATAGCTGAAAGATCCTCTCCCTCAGTTAAGTCACAATAAAGTCCTGCAAGATGAAAGGATGCTGCGATTCGGTCATCATCGGCTAGTTCCTCAGAAGATGGAGAGGCGAGTGTTGCCAAGTGCCTCAAAAAAGCCTGGGGAACAACTTTGCTCGTGGTGGAAGGCTCATCAGCATCGGTAAATCTCTTGAGGATTTTGAAAGTATAGGTTCCGCGTCGCAGACAGCTCATTGCTGCAATATGAGTACCGGCATGCTCCAGCAATGAGAATAGAGGTTTTTCTACCGGTTTCAACTGCTTCACGGAATGTGTTTTTGTTAGATGCATCATGGCCATCATGGCCTTTTCGATCTCTTTAGTTCCAGGAGAGAGTGTGTGCAGCTTTTCCAAAAGCTGGTTGATGGCTTGCATCTCCTCTTTTGATAGGGGTGACAGATCTGCGTGCTTCACAATTGCAGCAAATGTTGTCAGGGCATCGAGGACCAGGATGCGCTCTGTATGAATTTGCTCACTGGACTGTTCGGCAGAAGCGTTAATTTGTCCATTCTGGCACAGCCTTGCAATAAGCGAAGACAATGTCTTAGCATCCTCTTGAGCAGGTCGAGGCAGCCAGCCTTGGGCGGCTGCCATCCCAAGCAGGGTAAAAAACGTTTGCAGCTTGGACTTATCGACAAAAGCTGACTGATGGCGGTTAAGCCATTCGAAAATCCATTCCGGCCGAGTCATTTTGACTTTCTTGCGCGTCACCATATCCAGCAGATAGCAGATGGC
>JAJFUZ010000092.1 GCA_021372155.1 Parachlamydia sp.
TATATAGCTTTAAAGCAAGCAGGTATAAAGAATTCCGAACAATTTTTGCTTAATTTTCGCAAAAAACTGTCCAGAATCCATATTTTATTAATCGCATTTTTCTAAAGAGAGGAAAATGGGCCTATGTTCTGGCTTAAAAACTGTTTCAGTAATATTTGAGTCATCGCAGTGGATCCAACGCTTACTCCCTTCCGGATCCTTGAATTTTCTAATAATTATGATGTAATGCTCGTCGGTATGATAAATAAAGCCATTGATGCGATATCTGACATTCTTACCTTTGCATGGTAAATAGACAATGCTATTTTTTGGAAAGCTGAAATTATTACTGTTGTCTGGTCTAACTCCAACAAGTTGTACAAAAATGATGGGCGGCTCGCTGAGGATTTTTTGCGTTTCGCTCGCGCCCTTTGGCTTAAAATATGTATCTAAAGACTCTTGAAAAGTTTTCTTTCCATGGATATTGATGGCAATTCTGCTATCAACATGTACGAATGTGCCATTCGAATTCGATGTCTCTAACCTCAGAGGAGTCCAATTTAAGTGTTCCACGATCTTGCCGAGACACTCGCTGGCATCCTGATCATCGGTATCATCCCCGTATATTTCTTTGACATTTGCCTCCGCTGTTGTTTTGCTGTGCATTAGCTTATTTAGGTTTTTTATGCTCATGTCATCGCTACCTTTTTTAGCATCTTCAATTGCTTTGATTTTAAGAGATTGCTCAGCGTGCTGCCCTTTTCTTTTGACATGAGAGCGATATTGCACCACCGCCTGCAAAGCTCTTCTAACGATTGCGCATTGATTTGTTTCATAGTCATGATCTGAGTTTTTCTGAGAGAAAGACTGGGGATAAATTCATAGTGCAATGCGCTTTGAAATAAATAGGGGTGATCTTTTTTAAGTTTTTCACACGTGCAAATTTCAAGGGGACCTTTCTGATTATGAAAAATAGAGTTGTCGACTTGGATCAATATGCTATCGCATAAGTGCCATCTGAAAATGCTTAATGCAAGAGCTTTGATTGCTCGCGCAACAAGTCTCAATGAAGGAAGCTTGCGAGTTCTAACATGTGCCCCAAGCTCCCTTAAAGGTCTAGCAACGATAAGCCGATTCTTGGAATCCTCATATTGCAAATTACAGGCAAGAAAAGGATCTTGCAAAGCGACAGCTGCATATAGCTCTATGCCAAGAGGGTTACGCCAGTCAGCTAAATTGTGCGTTATGTCGCGCTTTTCAACTGCAAAAGGAGGCTTTATGTTTATGTCTAAACCTTTATCCCTGGCAAAAAAATTGTACATGATGTGGGAAGGTTTAGGTTCAAAGTATTTTCTGCCGAGAATTTTAGCTACAAAATGATTTATGCCGAAAGGTTTATCCCTGGCAGCGAAATTGCGCGTTATGTGGAAAAGTTTAGCGTCAATGTCGAGATTTTCAGCTACAAAATGCTTTAGTGGTTCTTCCTTAATGTGTTGATAAACTAGTTGCGGCTTTTGCAAGCTTGTTGACTGAATAGACATTATTTTCTCCAAAAATTTGATTTGTTTAACAAGTTTATAATACTCTGTTTCGCCCACGTTTGTGACATTTATGCATGCTAAAAGTGCCCCTCGGACCCCGTGCACACCTGCCGCCAAAATTGACTTCGAAGACATAAAAATGCCCCTTTTGCGATTGCCGTCATGTCGTTTGACAACGTTCACAATATTCTGAAACCTTCCTAAATTATTCAAATTATTTGGTTTAATAAGCCTTATTACGTTATAGCCATGTCCAAACCTTGCACCCCTCTCGGAACTTTTTGATGAAATTTATAATGACGGGAAACAGGAGGAATTTGCCCAGGCCAATGCCTCTCTATTAGCTTATGAGACGAGGGACTACCGTTTTGCAAAGAAGGTCATTTCTGCTGAATGCGATCGAATATCTCATCGGAAGTAGCAATCTCGTACTTAATCAGATACACCGCCCGCCCCAGTTTCATTTCACTGTCGATTGTGAACGATCCCCCTTGTAGCTTTCCTGAAAATTTTGCAAGAGCCTGGACAATCTGTTCCGTATCATCGAGCGGCGAGATTTGTTGGGGGATCAGGTCAAGAAAGCTGGCGCGCAATCGATCGTAAATCTGCCCTTCAAGACCGCGACCCTTGACCTTTATCAATCCCATGTCCTTTTTCAGATTAGCCCGAGTTGGCTCTGCTGTTGTCCGAGCTAGCTCTTCTGGTGTCATGGATTGAAGGTCCTCAATGTTTTGCTTAAGAGCATCATCCCAATCCGGTTCGTTTTCAATGGGATTAGCCGATACCATCTCTTTCAACTGCTTAAGAAGGGTCGATAGCTCCCCTCTGGTCATTTGCGTGCGCGGGTCGTTTAAGAGCTTCAGTTCCCTCTCTAAGTATTCAAATGTCGCGGGTTCCTTTCTGTCATTGAGAACATCTTTTGCCTGTTTGAGTAGCTGTAAAGCAATTTGACCCTTGGAAAGATCCAATTGCTCAGGCAAATAAGTCTCCATACCGCCTAGGATCGCGAGAAGATCCTCTTCCGAGCATTCCACTTCCCACTTATTGAGCTCAGTCATCTTCGCAAAAATTTCATCATCAGTGGGTTCCTTTTTTGGCGCTTCTTCCTTTAATCCCACAAGCGCCCGCTGATAGAGCCAGTCGAGATCCATCGTTCGAAAAGTGTCGTAGGACAGGCCCTCTAGTGGAACCTTCGTTGGCCCAAACTCTTCCCGGATCGACGCATCGGAGAGGGTTAGCCCTCTCTTTCTTATATTCGGTTGCGTTGCAGGCTCATTCCAATCTTTTGGAAACCCCTTTTCTCCTGAAATCCGCTCCTCTTCGACCTTCGTGTCACCAAAGAACAACCGCGCATCTTCGCGCTCCTTAAAGCGAAGTTTTTCTTTTTTAGCTTTCGGTCCTTTTTTCATAATGGATTTTAAGGGGCTTTCTGCTACGGCGGATGCCTTTTCGGCTGTGGGCGACTCAAAGTAGAGACGGATATTTTGAGCGAGATCGATTGGTTCGGTTTCGTTGCCCTTTAGGTGCAATTTATCTAGAGCTTCTTTTAATTCTTTACGCGCCTGAGTAGGGGAAAAATTGGCGTATTTGTAGCGGGCCACAACACGAATGTTACGTCCGCCGATTTTGCCAAGCATGATCGCCTCTTTATGATCGCGATCTAGCGTGATTTTTTTCATCGACAGGCCTTCGGCATTTGGCAATTTATTGAAATCGCTTACTGCTCCCATAAATTCCTCCTTGTCTCGAAAACCCTCATTATATTAATTATAATTAAAATTATTATTATAACTCAAATTTTGATAGCAAAAGGGACTGAACCACCCGACACAGAAATTTGTCGATTTTGATGCCCCTTTAGCTAGTGTGGAAACTGGTAAAAAATTTCTTATTTCAAAATATATTCGGGATCTAAAAAACTAGAAGCAAAAAAAATAGCCATACCCACTCGATTTAAGCCTGAATAGCTAAGTGGCGCGGCCTCTCAGTTAGGATACGCTGTCAGTTGGCAGACGCGTGCGAGGCTGATTCGAAGAACTGGTTTGAATATTGCTACATTTTGGTGTAATGAAAACGCTCTTGATCATACCTTTGAATCGATCGCTTCTAATTCCGCGTATCATAATTCCATTTCTCGCGATGGAAACCTTTTGAGTATCTTCAGAAACGATAATAATCAGGGCGTCTGTGATTTGACTGAGTCCAAGTGCAGCGAGATGGCGTGTTCCCATACTAGAATCAAGCTGCTGCTGGATAGTTTCGCGAGTGATAGGTAATATTGTAGCCGCGGAAAGTATCGTTGTTTCTCGAATGATCACAGCACCTTGATACGTAGCTGTGTCCCTTTCAAAGAGCGATTCAAGCAGTTCAGAGGTAAACTTTGCGTTCAAAATGACTGCACTATTAGCCAGGTAGTCCAATGAAACCTGGTTTTCCAGGATTACTATCGCTCCAATACCCTTGCTTGCCATTGTGTAAATTGATTTTGTCAATTTTTCTAAAAACTCGTCAAATTCACAAATGTTAGAATATCTCTCGTTGAGGGGTTCTTGAGGGGATAATTCGAATTGGAAGAAAAAAAGAACGACCGCAACTGCATTGATCACATAGAGTACTATTTCGTGGTAAAAGGGCAGATGCAATTCATGAATGATGAAGCAACCGCAAAGTGAAAGGACCAACACTGAATAGATGTGGACTCTTTTCATGCAATACTCTCAAAAGCATTTTACCCATTTGGTGAATATTGTCCAATTTTTCAATTGTCAATTTGCCCCGTATGTCTGGAATAAGAAAATTTATTTTTTATTTTTTTGCAGGATGAGTTCTGCCACAGCCTTTCCGATTGTTGCAGTTGCCAGTTGGCGCTGTTGTATGGCCTTTAGATGATAATGAAAACGTTTTGGTGTCGTGCTGAATGGCTCACCTAACTCATCGATTTGATGATAGACCAAAACGAGCCAAAAACGATGGCGCTTAGCTGCATCCAACCACTCATTCACTTCAGACAACCGAGTCGTCGAAAATATGTTGCGCACCCTGATAAAAAAAGGATCAAAGTTGCCTTTTGTATTAAATCCGGGCTTAACAGATCGACTCGATTGAAAATGGCGTTTGATGTGCGCCAAAACAGTTGCATTAGCTTCTCCAAACGGCGGCGCAAAATGGTGGACTGGCTTTCCAATGATCTTTTCTAAACGCATTTTGGAGTCTTGCAGCTCTTGAGTAATCTGGCGATAGGTTAATGCATTCAGGTGGGGATGCGAGTGTGTGTGCGAACCAATTTCATGACCCGCACGGCTCAATTCCATGAGTTGAGCTTCATTGATTTGGCCTGGCCGCCCTAGAGCTATCGTATCGATGTAGAATGTCGCCTCGATTTGATGCTGTTTCAAAAGGGGGAACACCTGTTCATAAGCCGAACAAAAGGCATCATCGAAGGTAAGAGTTACAAGCGGCCTTATAAATGCAGTGTCGTGGCCTTCACCTGTAGCAAAGATAGCGATCCAGAATACAGCTATCAAAAATCGCATGCTATTTCCGCTTCTTGTATTTGGCTTGTCCTTGCCAGATAGAATGTTTCGCCTTAGAAGAGATCTGACTTTTTCCAGCATGGTGATAGACGAGTGACGGATAAACCGCATAAACTTTGTGGCGCCTATGGAGACTGCTTATTGCTGCATCGACTGGTAAAATGGAAGTCACAGAAGGATCCTCAATTTGCTGCAGTTTTTTCAGAAGAGGTTCATACATCGTGTAGTTGACAGCATAGGCAGCGGCACACCAACTCTTTCTCATTCGATAGAGGACAGGCGAGATCTGTTTGGTCGGCTGGGTCGGATGAATAATGAAATAAAGGATGTCCCAATTTTCTGGGAGGTCCTTAAGGGCTTTGCGCAAATGCGTTCCTGCCCTGCGCTGCGTCGCGCTCTTTCGATTTCTGCTGACAAATCCAAGTCCAGCATCGTCTTCAAAAATGAGCACGCGACTATATTGACGCATTTTCGCGGCTGCGGCCGTGCGTTCGTTCTCCATTTTGGCTGTTTGGTACTGTAGGGAAGCTGCGTCGAATCTCTCTTTA
>JAJFUZ010000121.1 GCA_021372155.1 Parachlamydia sp.
AGCTGTGTTAGGGGGACGTTGTTGGTCATGAAAGTCGAAAAGTAATGCGTATCGAGGATGGGCCTTACTCCCAATCGGCCGCCTTTCCTCAGGGATTGTGCTGGGCGAAGCCCTTGATCATCTCCCCTCAAAGAGGGAATCCTGGGAGTGATTATACCATTAGTAGTCGCCAATTTAAATATTTTTTCAATGCCGAGTTTTGCCTGATCATCGCTCAATACGGTACATGCCAAGCCGGTTTTTGAGTTGATTGATCCAGGCAACCGGATTATCCGGCGCGTATCCACAGTCACCTTCTCGTCGAAGAACAATCCCTGCGCCTTTGCTTCTTTGGCGAATTGTCTTCTTTTTTCAATCGCGTACTTTTCCCTCTTAGCAGGGTCTTCGAAGCGTTTTTCATCAACCCATGGATCGTTGCTGACTACATGAAAGCCCTTGCTTCCGGAGAATGCCAAGTATCGAACTTCGATTTTGTTGGAGATCAGATAGTTTTTCAGCAGAATGGCCTGTTTTCTTGCGCCCTCAAAATTTTTTATCTCTGTCCCGTTCACATCGATGTCAAAGACCAGATCGCACGAAATGAGAAGGTTCTTGAGCACGTTCCCCTCGGTCCTGCTGCCTATCTTGTGGGGATTAAGCCAACAAGCGCTGGAATAATAGACGTCCAGAGGTAACGTCTTCAGGATCTGCTTCTTCAGGTCATTCCACACTCTAATCTTGCGGGGCACCTTGTAAAAGGAACCGTCCTCAAGGCGGAACCTGAAGTGCCTGAAATTCACATTGGAGAGTGCGGATAAATCTATGGAAGATGACCCGTAGTAAGCGCTGATCATCTCAGGTAAAAGGAAAGGTTCTCCTTTTATCTTACCCATGATCTACACTTACCAAGTCACCGTACTGTTTTTGTTCGATGTAAGCTTTGAAACCCTTGGCATATTTTGGCTCGTTAATGAAGTTCGGCTCGACGACTTCTTTGAATATCATTGTGAGCTGCTTTTCGATTTCATCGGTCGAAGCGCCTTCAAATCGGTCGCCATAATTTGCTTTGAGCCAGCGCACGATTCGTTTATAGCGTTGTTTCGGCGGGCTAGCGACGGGTGTTGGAGCGTTTGATGAAGGTTCAGTTTTCCTTTTAGCAGTATCAAAAATAGGCATGGGATTTTCATTAGTGACGAATATTTAAAACACTTGTGGTGCTGCAAATCCTATAGATTAGATGTGGAAAAAGGGTTGTTTTAGGCGAAATGGTGACGGGGCTAGGGAAAAAATTTGATCGTAATTAGACGAATAATGATATTATTATGGGCACCGATAGCATATCAGAGGAATTAAGATGTCAACTACCAACAGCCGCGACCTTGTTTCAAAGGCTTTAACCGACCCCAGCTTCAGGAAACTGCTAGAAACGCAGCCAGCGAAGGCTTTGGGGGTGAAGGCACTGTCTGCCACTCAGGTGTTTGAAGTGAAGAAAGCGCTGGCAGCATTGAAAAAAGGCGGAAAGACATTCGATGTACCATGCGGCATAGCATAGTGTGCGTTCGTCACTCCTTTTTTTATCTGAAAAAAAATGTATAGCGATAATCGTAACAATGATGAGTGCGCAGAGCCATGATATGGCGCGGATTAACCTAGATAAAAAAAATGCACGGTGTGTCAGGTAGGCGATAATCCCTACTCCAGCCACGCCTTATCGGCTTATCTGCAAGAATGCCGCGTCGAATGCATCGACTGAAGCGTCAACGTTCGCCCGGCTGAGCACAAGGGGTGGCTCTATCCTGACGACGTTGCCATCCAGACCGCCCAGCCCGACCAGCACCTTCCTCTTGAAGAGCTCCTGCTGCAGCTTCGCAGCGGCCTCCTTCGCGGGTTCCTTAGTGGACCTGTCCTTCACCAAATCCAATCCCAGGAAGAGACCGCGCCCCCTTACATCACCG
>JAJFUZ010000130.1 GCA_021372155.1 Parachlamydia sp.
AGGAATGTGGTTGAGATTCATAAAGTGGAGATGAGTCAGCTTTCTACCCGCATCCCACTCCGAAACTAGGAACTTGTAGAACTTGAGAAAGTCGCTTGTGATCTGATGGGTGACCGGCAGGCCAAGGAAATGATTTGCACCAAATACGA
This sequence comes from Parachlamydia sp., assembly GCA_021372155.1. GTDB lineage: Bacteria > Chlamydiota > Chlamydiia > Chlamydiales > Parachlamydiaceae > JAJFUZ01. Next base: position 150 of record JAJFUZ010000130.1, read on the forward strand.
TTTGAGCATCTTCGTCAGACCGGATCTGTTCAAAATATGGGATATCGTTGATAGCATTAAAAACATCTTCTTGGCTGATCGCAAAGCGATGGTAGGGGGTTGTTAAAGGGGTACTGGTCAACATGGAAGCGAGCGCATAGCAGTAGAGCACTAAGCCGCCAGGATTATCCAGCTGATCGATGACGAGAGCATCCGTTTGGTCTTCAAAATAGCGGATGAGATCGCAAAATTGGGTTGCCTCGATGTTTCCTCCCAAATAGTGGGGAATTCGAATATAACCGATCAATTTGCGATCCTGTGTGACAAAGGTATAAGCATGGAATGCTGAATGCTTATCAGATTGCCAGCGTATGCGTCCCAGGGGGGGTAGACGACTGTTCCTGTAACCAAAGAGGGGGGGCAAAATCTGATCGGAGTCATTGGCCTCACAGTTGTAGAGCTGTTCGTAGAGAGGATCGATCATCTTGATATTTAGAAATTCATTTTTGACAAATTTGGGTGTGCTATCCTTTTGCTCCTGCAGAGCACCGATAAATCGATTGCTGACTTTTTCAGGGATATGGGCCCACTTCAAATTATAATTTGACACATTGGCAAAGCCCTTATGCCGTACTCCAATCGCAACCAATCCTTGAGGAACATCATGGCCGACGCGAGCCAAACGCAACGTCAAGAAATATTCTGCCATGGCGAGATTTGTTTCTTTAGAGGCATAAGGAAAATAGCTCTCCATCAATTCCTGAATCGCGCTATTGACGGGCTTATGATCAAAGGTGACGATCTCATCGCCTACATTGACAGGAAAGACATTGCCAGAAAGCAGAAATTTCGCAATCGAGGTTACAAAATAGTGACCATTAGCCCCTTTGATTTGAAAAGGAAGCATCGACGCTTCAGTGGAGTAGAAGTAGATGCGTGCATGGTAATCCTGCATGGAATGAAAAAAATCGCGCAGGAGATGCTGATATTTTTTTACCGTCGGCTGATTCATCTTTTGGATTTTTTCTTTGGTTTTGTCGATCTCGGTGACTAAATTCCATTTTTTATTTTTCTCTTTCCATTCGCGCGGAGCGTAGCCCACCTCGAAGACGCTACGTATGACATCCAGATCCGACAGCATACGCTCTTTGATTGGCTGACCGTTAGCTATGGCATTCAAAAAGAGAAAGATAAAAACAAATGAGATGAATTTTAACATGCATACCTCAAATTTAAATTATGAAATTTTAACAGATCGAAGTCTGGTTATCAATCTATTTGCGAGCTTATCGCTTGCTGGACATTAACTGACCTATAATTCTGGCAATTTTATTTTTGAACGTCTATCACAGAGAAAGAAACCAGGAGCCAATATGAGCAGTTCTTCCATTTCCTCCTCCTCCACTGAAGAGAGTTGGGTTAGCGAACTTCAAAGAAATAGGCACGTTCCCAGCAAATATGCCGATTTCATCCATGACTTGAGCGATCTCCAGACGCGGATCGATCGAATCAAGGCTGGTGCTCTCCAGGATGGGATCCAAGCTTTTGTGCTAAGCTGCCGGAAAGTCCATCATCGCCGTGACATCAAAGCGGAATTTCGCGCCCTCAAAAAAAGCATTGTGGATCAAAATTTGATCGATCAATTGGTGCGTAATAGGGATCTGGAGGGCATTCGCGTGCTGATTAAATTCAAATGCGGCCATCTAACAGAAAAGCAAGCGAATCAACTGGATCTGCGCAAATTGTATCAGGACTCCAGTTTTGATCGGGATGTGGTCACCGGTCTGAAAATCAAGGTCAAGAAGGGCCATACCTGCAAAGAGTTATTCGCCAAGATGGCCGAGCTCAATTTGAACTTCTCTCACTCAGTGTCAAAAGGGTCGATCCATTATCGATTTACCCAAACATTTCAAGCTCCTGAGTACTTTGAGGGGCGTCCCATCTCTTTATTTCTTGTTGAGCATCACAATCGCCTATACGTCCGTTGTGCCTGGCTGAGCCAGTCACAATCGGTCTGGCGGATTACCAACAAAGTCTTTCAGGATTGGATCAGCAAAAGCGATATGAAGGAAAAGGCGATCGCCCTACCCATTGACATCAATCTCTTTCTGCACGATCTGACTCGTCGTCCCCCAGAAAAATTGAATTCTGCGAAAGTCAATCGACTTCTGCATTCCGTGATTGCCGTTTCTGCAAATAAAAAGGACAAAGCAAAAACGATTACCATAAAAAAAAGAAAATACTTCCGATTGCCAGATGGAGACGAAACTAAGCTTGCTGGCGAATCTCTCACACCCGATGATTATAAAAAAGTCCGACTCATCAAAACCTCCAAAAGCCACGGAAAGGATCTCTCACCCGTTTTCTATCCCGATTTCTCTGCACGGCCTCGTCCTGTTACAATCACAAGTTCCTTTTACAAAGAAGAACTGAAAGCCGTGGTGATTCCCTCAAAATGCGAAACATTTAACTATCTTTTCCTGGAAAATTCAAATGGGCATGTCTTTTTAGCCATGGTGGAAATTGATGAGGCTTCCCTCACCAAACATGGAATCAAAAATAAATATCCCGAACTCGAAGGATTGGATATGCCCCTCAAAGAATATCGAGATCAAATTGACTCCTCGGATATCCCAAAATCTCAGCGTTCCGGGGATTCCATCTATGTCGATTCCTGGAACTACCTTCGCGAACTGCCCGTGATCCAGGCTTATTGCACCGAGTTCCGCAAGAGGAAAGTTCCAAGTAGAATTGACTGATAAGTGTTGGAAACCTCTCTGGCATGAAAGAGTTTTCAGCGACCTCAGAGCAGTATTCATCCCGCACATTTCGAACCTGGTAACCACGAATAGCTTTTTGGATATGTATTGGATTAAAATCTAAAGCCATCATTACTTTATTAATTAGTTAACTTTTGCATTTTAATTAAAATTAAAAAATAAAGCTAAGTAAATTTTATTTGAATTTAGAAAATGCGCGACAAATTTAAACCAATTACAGTAGAATTTGCCTAAAACAGGAACAAAAATGCGCCATCTTGTTGTTTGCTGCGGACTCACAACCCTGCTACTTGCCGGCTGCGTGCCCTGCAGCCGCGAACCCGAGATGACTCAGCTGCAGATTCGCGAAATTCAGACCCGCGAATTTGAGGTCTGCGACGTCAAGCTGGTGATGAAGGGTATGATGAATGTTTTGCAGGACGATGGCTTCATCATCAAAAACGCTGTCTCCGACCTTGGGCTTCTGACAGCGGAAAAGGACATCGATATCTCATGCCGCTCAGAGATTTTCATCGCCGTCCTGGCCAAAGATGGCCGCTGGAAGCAGCATTCTGTGCAGGAGATCTCGGCGAACGTCACCGCTTTTGGCAACCGCACGCGCGTGCGTGTTAATTTCCAGACGAAGACTTTTGACAACATGGGCGCGGTCGTCTCTGTGGTGCAGGATTTGGATCCAGAGACCTACCAGAGCTTTTTCGCGCGCGTCAGCAAAGCGATCTTTTTTGAGGAGGAAAAAATATGAAATGGCTTTCCACTATTCCGTTGATGGCTCTTGTCTTTACAGGATGCGCCACTCAGTGTGAAGATTGTCCTGTCGAGCGTCAGTTTACTCTTGGCGTAGCCCAAAGGGAAATTTGTCAGGGAATGTCATCTGCCGACGTCGCGACGGCGCTGGGCAGTCCGAACATCGTCACAAAGGACTCGGAAGGCAAAGAGACCTGGATCTATGACAAGATCGCCACTGATGTGCGCCAATCATCCAGGGCCAGCGGAGTCTTCCTGCTCATCCTCAGCGGCTGCCGCGAAGAAAATCGCTGCACAAGCTCTCAAAAGACTCTGACAATTGTGATCAAATTTGACAAGAATAGCCAGGTCGACACCGTCAGCTACCATTCTTCTAAATTTTAAACCCGACTTGCGCCCAAATTTCACTCTGGGACAGCGCCAAAGCCTCGGGCTTGAAAGATCGCAGAAGGGGTAGTTCTCTAATTGCGCGCAAGAGGCTCTCGATACATTCCTCACTTTTTTGCGGCTATCAGCTAAATAAACTCAATTTACAGATCTCTCGCTTCGATAACAGGAAGAGTCCATTGTTCTCTCCGAGGTCTTTTTC
>JAJFUZ010000146.1 GCA_021372155.1 Parachlamydia sp.
AAATCTGGGCGTACATCCCTGATGTCCAGAATTCACCAATCTGCTCTTGGCATTGAGAACTGTACGTCTTGACTTGAAACAAAGATCTTTCTTCGGGACAGGTCTGTTCCATTTTCTGGAATAGTTGGATGCCGTCGATAACGTGAGATCCGATTTTGAACATCATAAAGCCAGCTATCGGCGGCACAATGGGATTGCCACACACACTTTTGAAGACGCTACAAACCATAAAATTCTCTGTTAATCGACCCTTTCTGATGGGAGTATGATGCGAGCGACCCGTGAAAATGTGGGCTTGTGACAACAACACACTGAGCAAAGTGTCAGAGCAATTAACGCACCGCCCCACAAAAGTGTGAAAAATGCCGATGACGTATACACAAAGGTGTATTCTTGGCAGGTGCGACTTGCGGTTGCAAGTTTAGCAAAGTTGTTGATCGTTTCAGGACAGATTTGGTGGATTTTATTGCTTGCCTGGATGGCCGCGACAGCGTTCGATCCTATTTTGTACACACAGACCGCGACACCAACGGGTGTGACCGGATTCAAACATGTATCTTTACACAAACTAAGTACCATGACGGCCTCGAATAGTGTAAGTAATATGCCAAAGTCCTTACAAATAATCAACTAAATATTGTCCTGTATAGGAGGCCTTGACCTTGACAACCTCTTCAGGGGTGCCGGTACAGATCACCTTGCCGCCTTTATCGCCCGCTTCAGGGCCGAGGTCGACAATGTAGTCGGCGTTCTTGATGACATCGAGGTTATGCTCGATGATGATGATCGTGTTGCCCTTGTCGACAAGGGTGTGCAAGACGGAGAGGAGCTTCTTGATGTCCTCGCTATGCAGGCCTGTGGTGGGCTCGTCGAGGAGGTAGAGGGTCTTGCCGGTCGAGCGTTTGGCCAGTTCGCGGCTGAGCTTGATGCGCTGGGCTTCACCACCGGAGAGGGAGACCATCTCCTGGCCTAGCTTGAGGTAACCGAGGCCGACGGCGATGAGGGTATCGAGGATGCGGACAATGCGGGGATGGTTGGCGAAGGCGATGCGGGCCTCGTCGACGGTGGAGTCGAGGTATTGGCCGAGGTTTTTGCCGTCGTAAAGAACTTCGAGACTGACGGGGTTGAGGCGCATGCCTTTGCACTCTTCGCAGGTCACTTTGACTGCGGGGAGAAAGCTCATCTCCACTTTGCGGTAGCCAAGACCCCAGCAGGTGGTGCACATGCCTCGGCGATGGTTGTAGCTGAAATGCTTGGGTTGGAGGCCTTTGGTTTTGGCGAGGGGCAGCATGGTGAAGAATTCGCGCAGGCGGGTAAAGACGTCGACATAGGTGCCGACGTCGGAGCGCACGGTGTGGCCGATCGGGTTCTGGTCAATGGAGAGCATTTTGTCGAATGCGCTGATGCCTGAAATGGTGGTGCCATTGAGCTTGATGACATCGTCGGATAGTAGGCCTTGCTGGATCGCAGGCTGGAGGACCTGGTGGAGCAGGGTCGACTTGCCTGAACCGGAAACGCCGGTTAGGCAGGTGATGACGCCAATGGGAAGGTCGACATCGATTTTCTTCAGATTATGCATGGCGGCTTTGCGAATCTCGATCCAGCCTTTGTCACAGGAACGGCGGTGAGAGGGGAGGGGGACCCGTTGCTTGCCGGAAAGGTATTGGCCTGTGAGGGACTTGGAGCTGCGCAGAATTTGCTTAAGGGTGCCTTTAGCGGTGATGTGGCCGCCATGTTCACCAGATTGGGGGCCAAAGTCGAGGATGTAGTCAGCGTGCTGGATGGTGAGCGGATCGTGCTCGACCAGGAGCAGGGTATTGCCTAAGGCTTTGAGCTTTTCCAGCGCACGGTTGAGGCGGGCGTTGTCGTGCGGGTGCAGGCCGATCGTGGGCTCATCCAGAACATAGAGAACGCCGGTGAGGCCGCTTCCGAGCTGGCGAGAGAGGCGAATGCGCTGTGCTTCGCCACCGCTTAATGTTGGAGCGCGCCGATCCAGGGCAATGTATTGCAAACCCAGTTCGCACATGAAGCTGAGGCGGCTGAGCAGCTGGCGGCGCACCTCCTCGAGGAGCTTTTCATCCTGCTTGGCCATCTTAATCTTTTCAATGAAGGTGAGGGCTTTGTCGAGAGGGAGCTTGCAGAGTTCATGTAGGGCGATCCCTTCGATGGTGACATGGCGGGCGAGCGGGTTTAAGCGCGATCCACCGCATGAGAAGCAGGTGAGCTCTTCAAGCCAGGGGACGACTGCATCGCGCAGATCGGAAGAGGCGCTGCGTCCCGCTTTGGCAAGGACTGAGTTGATGCCCGGCCAGCGGAATTTGAAATATTCGTTGCTGTACCACTTCTCGGAACCATTCATCAGCAGCTGCAGCTTTTTTGAAGGCAGATCGCGCAGGGGAGTGTAGCCATCTATTCCTTCGGCATCCAGGAAGATTTCGGTTAGCTGCAGAGCATGCTGGGAGCTACGTTCCTGCCAGAGGTAGCGCAGGAGGCCCAACGGGGTTTGCCCCATGATTTCGGTCTGCTGCGTCAGGTTGGCGCCATACTGGTAGCCAAGGCCAAGGCAATCGAGGCACATCCCGTCCGCTGTATTGAAGGCGAAGGTGTGCGGCGTGATCTCAGGGAAGGACTTTCCGCTGCTTTCGACCGCGAAGGAAAGGTTGAAGGGGATATCGGTCTCCTCCTGCATGACCACAAGCTTGCCGCCCCCAATCGAGGCGGCATTCTCAACCGCTTCAAACAGGCGATGGTGGATCGTGGGATTCACTTTCAGGCGGTCGATCACTAAGAAGAGCGCGTTTTTGCGCTTGCGATCGAAGGGAATTTCAGGGGTATCGAGATCGTAAAAGGTTCCATTGAGGCGGATGCGCAGGTATCCCTGCCGGCGCAGGCGCGAGATGACATCGTCAAAGCTTTCGGTTTTCCGCATTTCGATGGAGGCCAGGACCTGTATCTTACAGCCTTCAGGATAGCCCATGACGCGGTTGACGACATGCTCCTTGCTGATGGCTTTGATCACTTCGCCCGTCTCGGGATCGTGAGGGATGCCGACGCGCGAGTAGAGGACCCGCAGGTAATCGTAGACCTCTGTCATGGTTCCCACGGTACTGCGCGGGTTGCCGGCGTGGGCTTTCTGCTCGATGGCGACAGCAGGGGAGAGCCCTTCGACATGGCCGACTTTGGGCTTGGAGCACTGCTTCACAAACTGGCGCGCATAGGGTGAGAGCGACTCGATGTAACGCCGCTGCCCTTCGGCATAGATCGTCTCAAAGGCAAGCGAGCTCTTGCCCGAGCCGGAGGGACCTGTGCAGATCGTCATCTTTTCGCGCGGGATGGAGACATCGATGTTTTTGAGGTTGTTCTGTTCTGCCCCGGTGACGGTGATTTCATGGATGGCAGCCTTTTCCCGATCCTGGCGGTGGCGTTTTCTCTCCTGACTATGTTCCAGGGCATTGGCCACTCGGTTGGCGTGGTCGTGGAACAGGGCCGCGTGCACGGCTTCACCGGTTGGAGTCGGCATCTGGGCGATTTGCTCTGGTTTGCCAGTGGCGACCACCTGTCCGCCGGCCTCTCCGCCCTCGGGACCCATGTCGATGATCCAGTCGGCCATCTTGACGACGTCCATGTTGTGCTCAATAACCAGCACGGTGTTGCCGCGGTCGACCAGCTCCTGCAGGACATCGAGGAGATGTTTGATGTCGTGGAAATGTAGCCCGGTAGTTGGTTCGTCGAAGATGTAGAGCGTCTTTCCGGTAGCTGGTCGCACCAGCTCCTTGGCCAGCTTGACGCGCTGCGCTTCGCCGCCAGAGAGGGTCGTCGAAGACTGCCCCAGCTTGATGTACTCCATGCCAACCTTTTGCAAGGTGTCGAGCTTGTGGGCGATGTGCGGAATGTTGGCAAAGAGCTCCTGTGCCTCTACGACCTCCATCTCTAAGACATCATAGATGTTTTTGCCCTTAAAATGGACCGCGAGGGTATCGGAGTCGAAGCGCATCGCTCGGCAGAGGGAGCACTCCACCCAGACCGGCTCCATGAAGTCCATATCGATTTTGACCATACCCATGCCGCCGCACTGGGTGCAGGAGCCCTCCTTGACATTGAAGCTGAAGCGCCCGGGTTTGTAGCCGCGCGCTTTGGCCTCGGGAAGCTGGCAGAAGAGGTCGCGGATGTCGTCGAACAGCTTGATGTAGGTGGCTGGATTGGAGCGGGGATTGCGTCCAATCGGCGACTGGTCAATGGCGATCACCTTGTCGATATGATCGATGCCCTTGATTGTTTTGTGCGCTCCCACGGTGTGCTCGCCGCCATGCAGGTGGTTGGAGAGGGCGGGATAGAGGATGTCGGTCACCAGCGACGATTTGCCAGAGCCAGACAGGCCTGTCACGGCGATGAAGACCCCGAGCGGAATCTTGACGTCGATATTCTTCAGGTTGTGGTGGGTCGCTCCCACGATTTCCAGGGATTCTTTCAGAGGCTTGCGCCGCTTTTTGGGAATGGCGATCTCGCGCCGACCGGTGAGATAGGCGGCCGTGATCGACCGGTCATTGTGCACCAGATCAGAGAGGCTGCCGTTGACGATGATCTCGCCCCCGCGGCTGCCTGGCCCCGGCCCCACATCGACTATCCGGTCCGCTTCCCAGATTGTCTCCTCATCATGTTCGACCACGATGACGGTGTTGCCCATGTCGCGCAGATGTTTGAGGGTATTGATCAGCTTGCGGTTGTCCCGCGGGTGCAGTCCAATGGAGGGCTCGTCGAGGATGTAGGTGATCCCCACCAGTCCGCAGCCAATCTGAGAGGCGAGGCGCACGCGCTGCGCCTCTCCACCCGATAGGGTGGGGGCTGTGCGGTTGAGGGCAAGGTAATGAAGGCCCACCTCTTCCAGAAACTTAAGGCGCTGGCGGATCTCTTTGAGCAGCTCTTCAGCGATTAGAAGATCGGTGGGAGTAAGGTTGAGCCCATCGAAAAAGCGCTGGCAGTCGCCAACGGTCATCTGCGTCAGCTCGTGGATGCGCCGGCGGTTCAGCTGGGTCGCAGCGGGATAGGGCTTCAGGCGCGCTCCCTCGCAGTCGGGGCAGATCTGTTCGCGCATCAGCTTCTGCATGTTTTTGCGGTAGGTTTCGCTTTTGGCTTCCGCATAGCGATGGTGCGCCTCGCGCAGCACGCCGCGCCACTGGACATGGTCGGTCCAGGTAGCTCCCGTCACCGGGTGGATAAAGTGCATGCGGGTCCACTTCTTGTCCGTTCCAAGCAGGAAGACCTTCTTGGCCTTCTCAGACAGCTTTTTCCAGGGCGTATGGACGCTGAATCCATAAATTTTCGCCAAATTGTCATAGATATTGCCAAAACGCACCGTCTGGTAGGAGCTGGCCACCGAACAACAGTCTTGTGCGATGCTCAGCTCCGGGTCGATGACTTTTTCTATGTCAAATTCGGTCACATGGCCCATGCCGTTGCAGCGGGGGCACATCCCAGAAGGACTGTTAAAGGAAAAATCGTGTGGTTCTAAAGATGTGTAAGACAATCCCGATTTGGGCGAAAAGGCGTGCATCGAGAAGAGCTGCTCTTCATCGGAGTCGGCATCGAGGATGCTGCAGATGCCGTTGCCTAGGGTAAGTGCCTGCGTGATGGCTTCGGCGATTCTGGATTGACTTTCTTTATTGACGACGAGGCGGTCGATAACCAGGTCGACATCGTGGGCGACGCTGCCGTCCAGAGAAATCTCTTCTCCAAGCGTGACAATCTTGCCATCGACGCGCAGGCGCATAAAACCCTTACGAAGCAGCTCCTGGAAATCCTCTTTGAATTCGGCCTTTTTCGCCCTTGCGTAAGGCGACAGGATCAGCAGCTTTTTCCCCGTCGGAAGGCTTTGGACGGTTTTGATGATGCGCTCGCGGCTCTGGGGCGAGACGGGTTCACCACTCACAGGGCAGTGGGGAATGCCGACGCGGGCGTATAGGACGCGCATATAATCATAGATTTCGGTCATCGTCCCGACTGTCGAGCGCGGGTTGCGCCCCGCGGTCTTCTGCTCGATCGAGATGGTTGGCGAGATGCCTGAGGCAGACTCCAGGTCGGGCTTGGTCATTTCGCCCAGCTGGCGCCGGGCGAAGGTAGAGAGTGATTCTACGTATCTGCGCTGCCCTTCGACGTAGAGGGTATCAAAGGCCAGGGAGGATTTGCCCGATCCCGAGACACCGGTAAAAACAATGAGGTCGTTCGTATCCAACGCCAGGTTGACTGACTTCAGGTTGTGGACCCGGACATTTTTAAGGACAATCTCGCGTTGATTCACTTTGATTTTTTCTGCTGCGAAGGTTAAAGTAGGTTCAAGCTAATCAATAATAAAGCGAATGTCGATATCTTGCAATCTTCGGTACATCCTTCTTTTGGCAGCCTGCTGCTGTTCCCCCACGTTATCTGGGTCCGATGAGGGCACCCTATTTTCTTATGCCGAGTGGGGAGAGGTGGCCAAGAATTTTGACTGCGATCAAGACTTTATCCTGATGGCCGATGGCAAAAAGGTCTGTGGAACAGTGGAAAAGCTGCCTCCCATCGACTTCAGCTTCGGGCGGGTGACCTTCTCTGTGTCGGAAGTCTCCTCCGTCAGTCTTGTCGATCGTGGAGGCAAACGCTATGTGCAATACATCACGCAAAGCGGCCACAGCTATTTTGGACCTGTCACCCAAGCTTCATTTCAGTTCTATGTCAAAGAGCCAACGAATAAAAATCCAGAGCATGTCGTTCGCAAAGAAGTGGCACCTTCCCAGATTACCTTTATGATTCTGAAAAAGCGTCCTGAAACCCGCACTTACAGCACTTCGCTTTTCACTCTGATCCTCAAAGATGGCCAGCAGATTCCTGTCGCTCTCGCGCAGCAGTCCATCGTGGTGACGGATGGATGGCAGGAGAAAAAGCTGCATCCGCAGGACATTATTGAAATCACATTTGAAGGCGGTGTCCAAGGAACGGTCGTGCAGGGTGACATTAGCGATAATCTCGGCTTCGTTTTTGTCAAAGATCGCTTTCTGGTCGTGCAGACGCCAAAAATCGAGGGATTGGTCAAGCTCCCCTGGGATCGTATCGCCTTGCTGCAGGCCGGCCAGAATGGCTTCAAGTTTGAACCTGAGCGCGCTTCCAGTCACCTTGTGGGCTCCGCCGTTTATCTACCTGTACCCTCCCTGGTGCACACCGAGAAGAAGGAGACTCCTGTCGCTGGCGTGCATGTTTCCGAACCTGATTCGCTGGGCAATATGCAAGGCAAGGAACTTTCAGAAGCCGCCGGCTTCCTGACAGTGGAACCACAAGCGATCGCCTCGCTGGATGAGATCGGCAATGAGCCTATTAGCGAACCTAAAGCCCTGTTTGATGCGAAAGAAGAGACTCAGTGGGCGATGGAAATCGATTTCACTGATACAAATCCTGTCGAGGAAATCGCCGAAGCTGATCCCCAAACTAATTCCACAGATTGGCAGCAGCTGACAGAGACGGCCCTTTTTGAACATGTTCCCAAAGTCGAAGCTGAGCCTGAATCTTTCCAGCTTGCTTCTGATGATGACGAACTCACGGAGGAGGATAAAGAGGATCTGGCGCTTCTCTTAGCTGAAGTGGAAGAGGAGGATGAAGAGCTCGAAGCCCTCCATGAACTCCAGGCGGAGCATGAGGAGCGCGAGTCTGCCAGAAAAGTCGATCTCCTGATCGGCGAGTCAGAGCATGACGAAGAAGGCGAGAAAGCCCTCATCGATTCCCTTCTCTCTGATTAAGACCCTGATTGTTACCTTATTTCACGCTGGGACAGCGCCAAAGCCTCGGGCTTGAAAGATCAGCGAAGGGTTGTATTTCCGCAATACTACCCCTTCGCTGATCTTTCAAGGGCGAGAGCTCTCGCTGCTGTCCGAGAGAGAAATAAGGTAGCAATCAGGGTCTAGGGATGCAGTTCCGGCTGGACAAACTGCAGATTTCCAACAATGAGCATGTTCAAGCCAGTTGAATCTGGCAGATAAAGCTGCCCCTCAATGATAGCGACCCGTTGCTGCTGTATTCCTAAAAGCAGTGCCTGCTGCAATTCAGCGCTTAAAGGATGATAAGCGAGAGAGTAATACTGCGACTGGCCGCCTGGTTGCCCTACGGTTGGCCCAAGCAGCGCAAACGGGGTATTGTCGCCGAGAGAAATAATCCAGAATTGATTGTTCTGGTACTGGATCACACCGCGCACTTTAACGCGGATTTCTTCTATGCCTGGACCAACGCTTTGTACCGCGAACTTGACCATGCGATAATTAAAGGGAACAAGCGGGCTCCATCTCAGATCAGCCGCCTGCGCGGCGGGATACATCGTCACGCTGGCTACTCCAGGCGTTTGCTGGAATTTTTGGGTCAGCATCGCCACACAGACAGCCCCACAGGTAATGCCTCTCCAATGAACAATGACTTTTTGGACTTCGGCCTGCCCTTGCGCAACTGAGAGGAGAAGAAGCAATAAAAGTGCGCGGAACTGCATGGAAAACCTCCTCATCCTTTAAACCCGACTCTACGCAGCACTGGAGTTTTTCAGCAATGTGTGATTTTTAGAATTTTTTCTTGTAAAAAATACGATATTAATATATTCTTTATTGTTATATATAACAATTAACTTAGGTGGATATAAATGCCAAGTGATATAGAATCTGGAAATATACAGCAATACGGAACTTTCGCTTCTCGCCCCCCAGCGGCACCTGCACCCGCCGCACCCGCCGCAGTGATGGGTTGGGGACACAGGTTTGCCAACTTTTTCAACAATCTTACATTGAGAGATAAAGTAAAGCTTGCAGCATGTGGCGTAGGCTTTGTCGGCGCTTTAGGAGCGTCGATCTATGGAATTTCTTATTTCTCCAATCTTTCTAAACATGTCATTCCTTTAAGCCCGGATAAAATCTGCGCTGACCTGCCGAAAGTTGCAGGAAAGTACATCCAGTGGCTCTCTTCCCCGGTAATCACTGCCCTCCAAGCGAATATCACACAAACGATTAATGGTTTATGTTCCGGAAGCCCTGTCACAGATCCTGCTGCCATTGCTGCAGCGCAAAGCACTCTTGAAACTTTGAGGGAAAATATTGCAAACGTCAGTGTCAATATCTTCACAGGTCATTTCTATCACAATCACACCTATGCTAAAAGTGATCTGCCTCAAAATATTTTCCAGTATGTTTCGCATTGCTTAACGGACCCTGATCTCACCGCGCCTGTGGAAAATGCCTGGTACTATCTGCAGGTCTATCTCCCTCTGTTGTCGGCCGATTATTCTGGCGAGCAAACCTGCACACTAGATACTTTGAGAAAAGTGGCTTTGGGAGGATTGTCTAGACTTTGCGGGCGAAATTATGCTCTCGAGCCTATCTTCTACCCATCAGGTAGTTATGCCTGCGGAAGACCCATTATTGATGCTGGTATCACGTACGTAGCTAACGCACCCTATATTTGGCCTTCATAAAGCAAAGTCAAGTTTACAAACTGACGTTTATTTGCTAATGTCATTCCTATGGAATTACCTAATCGCACGAAGATCATTTGCACCATTGGCCCAGCTGTAAGCTCGCTGGATAAGATGATCGAGCTCATCCGGTCAGGCATGAACGTGGCTCGTCTCAATTTCAGCCATGGAACGCACGAAGAGCACTTAAACCGCATCGAAAGCCTCAAAGAGGCCCGCAAGCAATTGCAGGTCCCTCTTGCGATTATGCTCGATACCAAGGGCCCTGAAATCCGGCTCGGCAAAATCAAACAGGGGAGTGTCGAGTTAAAAGCAGGGCAGAAATGGCTGCTTGTCAAAGAAAAAATTGAAGGGGATGCTGAAAGGGTAACAGTTCTCCCTGAATCCATCTACAACCAGATTCAAACTGGGATGTGCGTCCTGTTTGATGATGGCTATATCTCTTCGTATGTCATCGAGAGAACTGCGGAGGGGATTGTCGTCAAAATCGAAAATGGGGGAGTGATCCGTTCCGGCAAAGGGGTTAATATCCCGAATGTGAGCCTGGAACTGCCCGATATCACGCCTGAAGATGAGGCCGATATTCGCTTCGGCTGCCGCCAGGATATCGATCTGATTGCCGCCTCCTTTGTCCGCTCGCCGGAACAGATTCTCGCCATCAAAAAACTGCTCGCCGAAGAAAAAAAATCGGACATTCTGATCATTGCTAAAATTGAGAATAGCGAGGGGGTCAATAACTTCGACAGTATTATCCAGGTGGCCGATGGCATCATGATCGCTCGAGGAGACCTAGGCGTCGAAGTCCCTTTGAGCCAGGTGCCGAAGCTGCAGAAAATGATGATTCGCAAATGCTATCTGGCCGGAAAGCCGTCTGTCACTGCCACGCAGATGCTCGAATCGATGATCAACAATCCGCGGCCGACTCGCGCCGAAGCCTCTGATGTAGCCAACGCCATCTATGACGGCACCTCAGCTGTCATGCTTTCAGGCGAAACAGCGATTGGTAAATATCCTATCGCTGCCGTCAATATCATGAAGGAGATCATCAAAGAAGCCGAAGGAGATGTCGACTACCGCGCGTTTTTTAACCTGTATGGAAACATTTTCTTCCGCGACGTTCCCTCCGCTGTCTCACTTGCCTGTGTCAAAACAGCCTACAGCACAAATGCCAAGGCGATTTTTGCCTGCACCAGTTCGGGTTCGTCAGCACGACTCGTTTCTCGCCTGCGTCCTCCCATGCTTATCGTAGCGATGACCCCGAACCAAAAATGCTACCATCAGCTGGCCTCCAACTGGGGTATCACTCCTGTCTACAATACCGAGAGCACGACCATAACGGAAGCTTTCGCCATCCTCAGCGCCTATGCGCTAGAGCGTAAGCTGGTCTCCTATGGCGATCTCGTGATCATCAGCGCGGGCACACCTTTTGGCGTCTCCGGCACGACTAATATGATGCTCGTCGAGAGCATTGGGGATGTGCTTGTCCGCGCCAAAAGCGGAGCTGGAGCAAGAGTCTACGGCAATGTCGCCTTTGTACTATCTCCTGAAGGTGTTAAACCCTACGCCGTCCGGGGGCAGCTGCTTGTCATCGCTAAGTGCGATGAGCGCTACCAACCCCTGATTCAGCAAGCTTCTGGGGTCATCCTACAGAATCATATCGATGATGCTCAGTCAGAGAACCATCTCATAGAACTGGCACAGATTTTCCATAAGCCCTATGTGGTCCGCGCTGACGCGGCCACGCAGGTCCTTAAAGAGGGACAGCTCGTGACGCTCGATCCTGAAAAGGCTCTGGTCTACAAGGGAGTCGTGTTGTAATTTACTAAGATGACAACCGTAAAAAATGGCTGGCAAGCCCGATCGCAAGAATAGCGGCAGTATCCGTGCGCAGGATGGAATCACAAAGCTTTACTCCGCCAAAATCCAAATGGCGCAGTTTATCCGATTCGCCATCTGTCAGTCCGCTTTCAGGGCCAATCACAATCAAAAAGTCGCCCCCTGCATTTGACTTCATCGCCTGGGCTAACAGTTTGGCATCAGGACTGACATCTCCAAAGAAACATTGATAGGGGAGTTTAGTCCATTCTTTGATCGATGGCTTCACATGCAACTCGGGCAGCCACAATCTGCCACATTGCTTTAGAGCAGCAATAGTGATTGCACGCAGGCGCTCCAGCTGATGATCCGTCAGACTCTTGCGCTCGCTAAGATCTCCTGGAAACAGCCAGAATTGGGTTGCTCCAAGCTCAGTCGCCTTTTCCATGATGGTATCAATGCGGTTGAGTCTGGGAATAGCTTGCGCAAGAATGATTTCCGAAGCCGGCTTTGGAACCTTTTCCACATGCTGGATTGCAAGTAAAGCCTCTTTTTTATGAACGGAATCCAGTTTGGCAAATGCCAAAGTCCCTTTGCCATCGACAAATTCAGCCTCCTCGCCAATGCGAAGGCGGGCTACATGGACTAAATGATGGAATTCTTGACCTTCCAAGCATATGCTTGCGCCTTCTTCCAGTGAACCTTCAGAAAAGTAACGATCGATCGGCATTACATGGCCATTAGTTCATAATAACTGCAAAGTATCAAATACTAGGGGAAATATGTAAATGTCTTTGTGTAAGGAAAACCAATCTCGACCGAGAAGGATAATATTGGACGAACTATTAATATATTTTTGATTAAAATTAGAAAAGATTATCATAGAAATGAGGGTTAGTATAACGAAAGGAGGTAAATATGCCTAAGTATGGACCCAAAGCGCAAACAACCGTAAAAAATGCCATACACAAAATGAAAGAGGGCAAACTTGAATCAGGTAAAAGTCATAAAAAAGTCACTAACCCCAAACAGGCAGTGGCTATCGGGCTTTCAGAGGCTCGAAAAAAGGGAGCGAAAGTTCCCAAAAAGACCAATAAATGAAAAAAGCAAATTCGAAGATCAAGACAGCGCTCGAGCCTGAAAAGAAAACCAAGGACGCCGGTTTAGTCTACGTGAATGATCAAAAACCCGGCATTACTCGAGCGCTGAAGGGGGCACATTTTAAATATTATGGAACAGATGGAAAAGTCATTACTGATACAGATGAGATACAACGCATCCGCTCTCTAGCGATTCCGCCTGCCTATAAGGATGTCTGGATTTGTCCTAAGCCGAACGGCCATATCCAGGCTACCGGAAGGGATTCGAAGGGAAGAAAGCAATACCGTTACCACGCGCGCTGGAAAGAGGTTAGAGATGAAACGAAGTATAATAAAATGGTTGCTTTCGCCCAATCCTTACCCAGTCTGCGCAAACGCATCAACAGAGACATGGCTCTACCCGGTCTGCCTAAAGAAAAAGTTTTAGCAACAGTGGTGCATCTGCTGGAGGTCACGCTCATTCGCATTGGAAATGAAGAATATGTCCGCGAAAACAATTCTTATGGTTTGACGACTATGCGCAATCATCATGTCGACGTTGATGGGACAAAGATCATGTTCAATTTTCGCGGCAAAAGTGGCAAAAAGTTCTCCATATCCCTCCAGGACAAACGTTTGGCAAAAATTGTAAAACGCTGTAAAGAGCTGCCTGGCCAAGATTTATTTGAATATATCGATGATGAGGGGAATCCGGTTTCCATCAGTTCAACTGATGTAAATGAATACTTGCAAAACATGACGAATGATCATTTTACAGCGAAAGATTTTCGCACCTGGGCCGGAACTGTTTTGGCTTATTTTGCCTTACAGAAATTTCAACAGTTTGATACCGATGTTGAGGCAAAGAAAAACATTGTTCAGGCCATCGAAAACGTGGCAAAAAAACTTGGCAACACTCCCTCTGTTTGCAGAAAATGTTATGTGCATCCCGAGGTGTTTCATGCTTATCTGGATGGGACATTGATTAAAACAATCAAGCAGCGTGCTGAACAGGAAATAGTGGCTTCTCTTGAAGATCTTAGCTCTGAAGAGTCAGCAGTACTTGCCTTTTTGCAACAACGCTTAGAGCAGGAGCTGAAAAAAAATAAAAAAGGTTAAATCTCATTAATAAGCACAATTGATGTTAGATAACCATCAGTTCATATTGTGCATCAAAATGCAAGGATTCAGATCTAGAAGAGTGAAATTCAATGTTTTGTTGTATATTCTGTAAAGATGAATCTTTTTTGAATTTCACTTTTTTGCATGTTCTGGTAGCTCTGTGAGGCATCCAGCTTAACTTCGACATCCCAGCTGCATGTTGTCTTCTGCAAGAGGCAATCTGAATTTTAGTGCGATTTTAACGTATATGGATTATTATTTTTGTAAACTTTAACCCGGAGGTTAACAATGATGCCAGTCATAATAAGTGGAGAAGATCGATTACAACCCGCTCATATAGAACCTACTAAGGAACATTTTCTTGCGGCGTCGAGAATTCAATATTGGAAAGCACAAATAGGGGTCATTGAAAATGATCGTAGAAATTTTGCTAGTCTCAAAGAGAAGCTTGAAGGCCGTAATTTAGCGCAGATATTTGGAAATACTATTGCAGACAGACAAAGAGAATTACGCGAACTTGACAATTATTTAAAGCAAAATGATGCCCAACATGGTCTTCCTATTGGTGCAGAGTATTATGCACAATTAGCTTCTTTGCGAAGCAAGTTTGACTTTCATTTGAATTTGATGAAAATAGACAAAGCGGCTGAAGATCAGAAGAATCCATCTTCTAAAGCCTGTATCTACCTCACAGCAGCAGCTTGCATGGTTGCAACCCTAGCTGTATTTGGCGCTTTAAAAGGGCTCGTTTAATCAGTAATTCGTAACCACGATTTTACCATTCTCGACATTGCTTTCGAGACGCAGCTTATCCTCATTTTTGAGGTAGAGGGTGAGATGCTGCAGATAGCGGCGGAAGCGCTTGCGGATGACCTCTTCGCGCTCTTTTGCGAAGGGAGCAGCCCCAGTGCTTTTGACGCTGGCGAGATTGGCGACCAGAAATGCGGAGTAGATATCTTCAAGTTCTTTGGGAGCATTGACAATGAGGCTCCACTCGAGGTTTCCATGCTCAAGCTCGGGAGCAGCGACCAGGCGAATCTCCAGGTTATTGCGCACGGTGGAGAGGAAGAGGCGGCTGACATCCTTGACGACCAGGGGGACCTTAAACAGAGCAATGTTGTTCTCTATTTGAACATATTTGCCAGGAGCGATGATGGTCGTTCCTGGATTGATCGTGTCGCTGGTCTGCAGGGGGTAAAAGGCAGAGAGGGGCAGCTCGCGCTCAATCGGCAAGGTCTGTTTGCGTAGGAAATAGAGTCTTAAGGATTGCGCTTCGGGGTCGTTGATGTCCTCCATGGCATAGTTATGGAAGGGAATGTCGATCTGTTTCCACTTGCTGGGCACAATGAAGCGGATTTCATCATCGTAGATATTGTCGGGAGTGCTTCTGATGGTATCCAGATCAGCAACGGTGATATCGCTCAGATTGAAGGTGAGATCCAGTCCCTTTTGCTTGAGGCGCTCCACCTCTTCTGCGGGACCGCTGACCAGTTGCCAAAGCGTCTGCGGCCACAAGTCCAGGTATTCATACCCTGGAGGGGCTTCTCCAATGGGTGGCAAGATCGTGATGGGGATTTTAGCCGTCATCAGAGGGCTGAGTTTAATGATGAACTCGCTGTGGTTGACCTGAGTGACGTTATGGAGCAGGTCAATTTCGGGATTGAGGCTGACCAGATTTTTCCTGGCGATCTGGGCGATCCATTCATCCTGGTCAATCTGGGATGCATCCAGCTCGACTTCGACGTCTCCAGGTTCCAATTCCTCCACGATCTCTTTCGACCCGCTGACGGTAAGGGTGATGCGCTTAGTCAGGGTCCCGTTCGGCAGCATTCCCTGGATTGTCTTTTCAGGAGGCAGTTTGATGACGCGGACAGGGACGTTTGGAAGAGTTTTGGTCTCCGTGATAGAGTGGCTGACCAGAATCCAGACGACGATCGCAGCTAAGAGCGCAACAAGTTTGCGGCTCCAGTTATGGAAAAAGAGATTGGTGATTACTCTTTCCATGTCTTAAAGGCTCCAAAAAGGCCCAGGCTTGGTTTCAAGCTTTTCGCTGGAGGGTTGAAGACGCTGCGGATGATGCCTTTGAATCGATCGATTTTGACACCGCGGGTGATAATTCCGTCGCGTGCAATAGAAACTTTGCCTGTTTCCTCGGAGACAACGATGATCAAGGCATCGGTAATCTGACTGATCCCAAGGCCTGCGCGATGGCGCGTACCCATGGATCTCGTCAGTTGCGTGCTGTCTTCTGCAAGGGGCAATATCGTGGCGGCCGAAAGAATCGTGGTGCCGCGGATGATGACCGCGCCATCATGAAGCGGTGTATTCGTTACAAAAATCGATTCCAGCAGTTCCGGAGAAAACTGGGCGTTCAAAATGACGGCTTTATTGACAAATTCATCCAGCGAAACCTGGTTTTCCAAAAGGACCAGCGCGCCGATGCGCCTTTCAGCTAATCGGTAGATCGAGTGCGCAATGCTGTCCACGAATTTGTCAAATTCCGTGATTTCGCGGTATTTGCGCCCCTTCAAGCTCAGTTTGGATAGTGCCAAACGCAGTTCCGGCTGAAAGAGAATGAGCACGGCGATAGCGGCAACATTGAAGAAATAGAGCAACAGCTTCTGGAGGACAGGCAGATGCAGATAGTTGGAGAGGAGGAAGAACAATAGGACGGCAAGGGAGCCCAGGACGACATCCATCGCCCGGGTATTCCAGAAGAAGAGCATGAGGTAATAGATCAGGATCGCGATGATCGCGACCTCGATGCCTGGAACCATAACCTGCTGCAGCAATTTCAACATGTACGCAACCGATTCAAAAGAATGACCATATCACGGTGGGGAAGGACATCGTGAACTCTCAGGAAATCGACTCCAGCCTGAACGGCAAAGGTGTTGATAGCAATCGTTCCTGCGAGCATTTCAGATGCTGGCCTGCTGAGAATCCGCTGCAGAAAAGTCTTGCGCGATACCCCCAGAAGGACAGGAAATCCCCTTTCTTTAAGTTTGGGCAGATTGTGAATAATTTGTAGATTATCGGCAACCGTTTTTCCAAAGCCGATTCCTGGATCAAGGATAATGCGCCTGGGATCGACTCCGGCTGCAATGAGAAGCTCGATCTGTCGATCGAAGTAATGGAGCAAAGAGGGAATCAAGCCATCGGGATAGTCAGGGTTTATCTGCATGTTTTGGGGGGAGCCCTGCATGTGCATCACGCAGATATCAGTTCCAGCCTCAGCGGCCAGCCGACGCATGGCAAGATCGCGAAACCCAGAAACATCATTGATCAATGTAGCCCCGGCCTCTAAGGCAGCCTCAGCTACGCGCACCTTACATGTATCGATAGAGAGGGGAATAGATGAGACGCGCCGGATTTCCTTAATGACCGGAACAACTCTGCAAATCTCTTCCTGTTCGCTGACAGCCTCCGCCCCAGGCCGGGTCGATTCGCCGCCGATATCGAGAAGATCGGCCCCCTCTTCGATCATCTGGAAGGCGCGTTTCAAAGCAGCTTCAGGATCGACATATTTTCCACCATCATAAAAGGAATCCGGGGTGACATTAAGAATCCCCATCAGTTTTGTGTCCATGATTACACATTATATAGGAAAACAGGGCTTTGATCAAAATTCAAAATTACCTTATCGTGAATTAGATTTATTTTGGATGCACAATGGAAGTTGAGATTTTAGCCCGCCTGCAGTTTGCTTTGACGATCATGTTTCATTATATCTATCCGCCGCTAAGCATAGGACTGAGTCTTATGCTCGTTCTAATGGAAGGTCGCTACCTGGCTACAAAAAAGCCGCATTATCTGGATATGGCTAAATTCTGGGCGAGGGTCTTTGCTTTGACTTTCGCGATTGGCGTGGCGACAGGCATCGTTATGGAATTTGAATTCGGCACCAACTGGGCTACCTATTCACGCTATGTCGGGGACGTGTTCGGCAGCGCGCTTGCAGCGGAAGGGGTCTTCGCCTTTTTCCTTGAGTCGGGGTTTCTCGCTATCCTGCTCTTTGGCTGGAACAAAGTGAGCGAAAAGACACACTTTTTCGCAACTGTGATGGTCTGCCTCGGTGCACACTTCAGCGCCGTCTGGATCGTCGTCGCCAACTCCTGGATGCAGACGCCGGCTGGCTATCACATTGTAGGGGACGGTCTTTCGGCAAGAGCCGAGATCACCAGCTTTTGGGAAATGGTTTTCAATCCCTCCAGCGTCGATCGGCTGACTCATGTAATTATTGGGGCCTGGCTGGCAGGGGCTTTTCTTGTCATCAGCGTCTCAGCCTTTTACCTGCTCAAAAAGCGGTATCTCGATTTTGCCACAAGTTCGCTTAAAATAGGTCTCACTGTCGCAGCGGTCGC
>JAJFUZ010000161.1 GCA_021372155.1 Parachlamydia sp.
CACAACAAACACATCTTGAAGCTGAAAGGAATCTTTTTCAACGCCCTTGGAGAATCTCGCATGGGAGAAAAAGCCTCAGATGTCATCGTAGCGCTGCCAAATAAAAACAACAAGAGCATCCATGTCCTGCTGGCCAAACAGGTTACGGCCACCCCTTCCGATTTTGTGGGCACCGGAGTTACCCTTTTGACAAGCGCAAACCGCGATGAAGAGGCAAGCGATCTTAACGGACCAGAATTCCTGTTCAGCGAAAACATCGCCGAAGCCAATACGACAGCTCAGAATTTCTCCCAACTGATCTACAAGAAAGTATGGTCCTTGAACAATGACCATCTGCGTCTGCCTCTCTTGATGATCCGACTGTCCGAAACCTCTGAAGCACCTCTTAACCAGGATGCCATCTATCGGATCTATTCCGAAATGCTGCGCCGCCTTTCTGTCGCCCTGGCTGCTTTCACCTTTACTCTGATGGGGATCGCCTTTGGAATCAGCACCAGCAGAACCCGATCGCAGAAAAGCATCTGCGCCGTCCTGTTTCTGAGCACACTCTATCTGGCCTGCTTCTTTGCGGCGAAGAATTACGACCATCTACTGACCCTCTCTGCTACACTCTACCTTGTTCCACAAGCACTCATCATCGGCTTTTCTCTCTGGAAACTGAACCGCATCACCCGAGGAATTGCATGAAGGACCGCATGACCTCCCGAATCCCTCTTTTTTCTCCTTTCAGAACCATTTGGGGGCGCCATTTTCTATTTCAGACGATGAAGATCTTCTTCTTCTTCCTGACCTGTTTCTATGGGCTCTATGTGCTGATCGACTTTACGAGCCACGCCACCCACTTCCATCATGGGCATCAGGCCATCTACTGGAAAGAGGTGGCCCTCTATTATCTGAGCGACTTCGCCAGGCGCATGGAGGTCTTTATCCCCTTTGCACTGCTTATCTCCACTGTCAAGGTGCTCTGCAGCCTCAATATCCACAATGAGCTCGTCGCTCTCATGGCGAGCGGAATCCCTCTGAAGACTTTGCTGCGCCCTTTCCTGCTGATAGCCATGTTTTGCGTCGCCCTGCTCTATCTCAATACAGAATGGCTTGTCCCAAGAGCCATGCATGCGTTAAAACATATTGAAGAGGCTCATCAGCGCGTCAAACGTCAGGCGCTGAAACTCCCGAACGTTCAGCATCTCATTCTCGAAGATGAATCCACGCTGCTGTTCCAGCATTACGACTCCCTAAGTCAGCGCTTCTTTAATGCCTACTGGATCCGATCCATCGATGATGTCTGGCACATGGAAACCCTCGACCCTTACACCGAAATCCCAACGGGATATGGAGTCGACTGGCTTCTCCGCAACCCCGCGGGCCAGCTGACGCGAAAGGAGACTCATTCTGTCATGCTAATGCCTGCCATGCGCTTCAATAAGGAGCGGCTCATCGAAACATTGACTCCCGCTGAAGAGCTCCCCCTCGGCACGCTATGGGAAAAGCATCCCCCCACCTTATTTGCCAAAAGCGAAAAAGAGGCACAGATCATGACCGCCCTATATTATAAGATGTCCCTTCCCTGGCTTTGCCTGCTTGCTGTCATTGCGCCTGCCCCTTTTTGCGTCGCTTTCACCCGCCAGCTCCCTGTCTTTTTTATCTATGCCTGCGGCATTTTTGGCCTCGTCGCCTTTTATCTGCTGATCGATGCCGCCATGCTCCTCGGCAAGCGTCAGCTGCTCACGCCCTGGTTAGCCCTCGGTTTCCCCTTCTTTCTTTTCTTTGGAATTTTCTCTTATCGTTATTGGAAAATTTGAATCCATGAAAGATCAGATGATTTGATTGCCATTTTTTCCTCATTTTATTATTGGTAACGTACCAATCCTGGCGTTCGTTTCATTTAAAGGAGGACCTGTGTTCGTAGAAAGTCGCATCAGCATGAGGCAAAAATGGGATAGAGACTTCCATGCACATCACAGAACCTTTGCCGAAAAATTAGCTGGAACAATCGCTTCCATATTTCTCGAGCAATTCCAATCAGCCTTAAATAACCCCTATGCAGCACCCCTGAATTCCAAACATGTCTTTTCACGGGAATTTTCGTTGCAAATTTATGACAAACAAACAGCCATTGCAATAAAGAGCCTGAACAAAGAGGCGGCCGATCTTCCTCCCTTTAAAGAATGGCTCGAGCATTTTGCGGAAACAGATGAGCCTCGATTGGATAATGATTATTTTGATGAAATCATACAGACAATTCGAACTGTAGTGGACCAAAAATTAAAGGAATTAATTTCCGAATTCTCTGCTAAACCTGCGCATTCCCAATTAAAAATCCAAATCGTCTGGAATGCCACAGATGAAGCATTATCAAAGCGCAATTCTTTTTTAAAATTGAATGTTGTGAGGATCGAGGGATGGCTGGATGAAAGACAAGAGGCCTATAAGGAAAAGATAGATTTTCTGATTACCCATAATCGACTGAACAGCTATAATTTGGCCAAAAATGGGACGGTGAACATGAAATTGCTGATTGTGGGAAGCGGCTATGTCGGTTTGGTCACTGGAGCCTGTTTTGCTGAGATGGGTCACCATGTGGTCTGTCTGGATATCAATCGCACCAAAATTGCTTCCTTGCAGCAGGGATTCATCCCGATCTATGAACCTGGGTTGGAAGAATTGGTGCGCCGCAATGCACAGGCTAACCGGCTGAGTTTCACAACGGACTATGCGACAGCTGTGGCAGAGTCTCAGGTATGCTTCATCACAGTCGACACTCCTGTGACGCCCGAAGGCGACGCAGATCTTCAGTATGTGCGGAATGTCGCGAAATCGATTGCAGAACATATGAATGACTATCGTCTGATCGTCAACAAATCAACAGTGCCTATTGGAACAGCCAGAGAAGTTGCCCGCATTATCCGCGATACTCTGGAGAAACGCGGGCTTTCCCTGGATTTTGACGTCGTCTCTAATCCGGAATTTCTTAAAGAAGGCAATGCCATCCAGGATTTTATGAAACCCGACCGGGTCGTGATTGGTTCCGATTCGGACAAATCCACCCAGATCATGAACGAGATCTATGCTCCCTTTATGCTCAACCACCAACGCATGATTGTAATGGATATCGCTTCGGCGGAGCTGACCAAATACGCAGCCAATGCCATGCTAGCAACCCGCATTTCCTTTATGAACGAGCTTGCAGGACTCTGCGAACACATCGGGGCCGATATCAACAAAGTGCGAAAAGGAATTGGTGCAGATAATCGTATCGGCAACAGCTTTCTTTATGCTGGTCCAGGCTTTGGGGGATCATGCCTTCCAAAAGATATCCGAGCACTCCACACCTATGCCAGAAAGCAACAACATCCTTTGACGCTCGTCGAAGCCGTCGAGGCAATCAATCAGCGGCAGAAAATGCTGCTTGGGAAAAAAATCCATTTCTACTATGCCTCACGATCCGGCCTGGAAGGCAAAACGATCGCCATACTCGGCCTCGCCTTCAAGCCTGACACCGATGACATGCGCGAGGCGCCATCGCTCGTCCTCATTCAACAGCTGCTCAAGGCGGGGTGCGACCTGCGTCTCTATGACCCGATCGCCAGCGACAATGCCCGCAAGCTGCTCGGCACTCAACCCTCCATCACCTGGTGCACTAATGAGTTGGATGCCGCGAAAGGAGCGGATGCTGTCGCGCTGGTCACAGAATGGAAACAGTTCCGCCTCCTCGACTTCCCTGCCTTGCGGTCAACCATGCGCGGGAATGCTTTTTTTGACGGGCGCAACCAGTACATCCCAGCCGAAATGGCTCAACACGGGTTTGATTACATCTGCATAGGGAACGGTTCTCATGAGTCTCGATCAGTACTTGCAAGCGAAAGCCGCGCTCATTGAAGATCAGCTCGACAGGCTTATCCCGGAGCAATCTCAACCTTTCAAACAGCTTTTCCAGGCAGCGCGCTATTCGCTTCTTGGCGGAGGCAAGCGCCTCAGACCTATTCTGGCACTGGCAACATGCGAAGCTCTAGGTGGAGATGAAGAGGCGGCTCTCATTCCAGCCTGCGCCCTGGAGATGGTGCA
>JAJFUZ010000199.1 GCA_021372155.1 Parachlamydia sp.
TTTCAGAGTGGGCCGGTCATTCATCCTGGGAAACCACGAAAAAATACTTCCATCTCCACCCGCCACAGCAACAAAAGTCCAAAAAATCACTACAAAAATCACTACAATAAAAAGCCCATCTCGTCGAAAGATGGGTCTGAATAAACCTGTTTACAAAACAGCTGCTCTACCGACTGAGCTACTTCGGCAAATCACAATAAGTTATGAAAAAACATTCATGTGCCGTCGGAATTTACTGTATGAATACAGATGAACGCACATGAATATAAATGAACTCTTTAACTCTACGTGTCACTACAAAATCACTACAATCCTGGCAACCCCTAAATCTTTACCGCCCTTTGCGCTACGTTGACCCAGGTTCAATGATTTCAGTGTTTGCCATAATAGCATGGCTCATAAGTTTTTGCAAGAGGAAATGCCTCGTTACGCGACAAAAATAAACCCCGAGGGCTCGGCAACCCCCGGGGTCGGCGGATGGCGCCAAACTGCGGCGCCTGGGAGGAGACTATTGCTCCTGAGACTTCTTCCAAATTGCGTATGCTGTTTCGCGCAAAAGGTTGATCTCAAAGTCTTTGATCTCAAGACCTTTTGTCACAGCTGCGTTCTTCATATAATCGGCGAATGCTTTTTGCTTTGCTTCGTCCGTAGGAAGTCCCTGCTCTGCGATCTGCTGAACAGCTGCGATCGCGAGATCTTGCAAAGCCGAAAGCGCATTTTGCGCGCTCTTGCTCAAGACTTCTTTTAGAAACGGCTGCGCGATGGTCCACATTTTGCTGATGAACGCGCCAACTTTATCGGCCAACGCGTGAAAAAAATTGCCTATTGCTTTGAACGGGTTCCACATGACTCCTCCTTTTTTAATGACTCCGCGATTTCTTGGTTAATTGTTTCTTTTGAAACATCCGGTTCTGTCTCCGGTGCCGGCAATCCGTTCTCCCCAGGCCACCCTACTGATTTCGAGAAAAAAAATCCCTTTTTCAGTAGGCCCCTCCACCAGTCTTTTATGCTCATGCCATATTCCTTGATCCAGATTCCCTGATCTGGCTCACCGCTTCAACAGCAGCCTTGGCCACTTCTTGGCTAATTGTGAAATCTGGCAATGATTGGGCGATCCTGTCGATCAATTTTGACACAATAAAACGGCTGATGAGATTAAGCTTGATCTTCCCCTGGGCCTCAAATGATTTCAGCAATGAAGCCGCCAGGATCCTGCGTTCTGGTTTTGTGATCACGCCGTCCACAGCCATTTGTTCAACCTGGATAATCACCGGCTTAATGGCGGATGATATTGCGTCCGTCCATTGCTTAATGAAAATCCAAACGAGCAAAATCGAAGAGACTGCGCCTTTCAGACTATCTGCGTCAATATGCATCTTTCCTCCCCTCCTCTCAATCTATAGGGATCACGACCAGCTTAAATTTCTTCTTCTCGGTTTTATTAAGACCCTTAAAGAGCGCCATGACGGACCCACAATCAAAGACATCCTTCGCACCTTCGCAAACTTCTTTCTCAGAGTACTCCTGGACAAATATCGAAGGCGTTACCAGGCGCATCCTGTACTGCTCGGTCGGATCATTCCAGTGCATTGATATCGTTGCTATCTGTGCATCAGGAAAATCTTTTTTCAATACAGCAAGGATCTCATGAAGGTCGCCCATCATTCCCTCCGCATTTCCCGGGACACGCTGGTGCGTCAATATGCTTGAGCTGATTGATCACGTATTTGCTGTGACGACACTTAAAAAACGAATAGACCCACTGAAACCATCCCCCACCCGGTTCCGGCTGAACCCAGACGGACTCATCTTTTAGGTGGCACATCGGTTTTATCTGGTCTCTGCTACACATGGCCTGAGCTTCAACTCCTGGATAAGCATCTGCATCGATTGATTCTGGCCGGCCAACGCAGCGCACATTTCTTTGTGCTCTTCGCGCACGTATTTGTTGGCTTCATCGATGCGTTTATAATTCTCAAGAGCGTTGGCACTGTGGACCTCGATCGCTGCCTTGAAAGCGATCGTGACCTCAAACCATTTCGCTCTTTCGTTGTTCATTCTTTCGTGTGCTGCATCGAGGCGTTCCTGGGACATTTCGAGACGCTCCTGGTTCTTTTCAAACTGCCTGAGCATCCACCACACGAGTGCGATCGCGCAAACTAAAACAACAGCCAGAACGATCCCAGCAACTCCATATTCTGATAACTTCCACACTTGGTCCGAGACGTGTTCTGGCATAATTCTTATCCTTTCTGTTTCTGCTCTCCTGCAACAACATCGGCAGCAGCTGGTTGAGGTTTAGATTCTTTTTTTTGAACGAAGTCTTCAAAAGCCTTTATGATCTCATCGGCGTCGTAATCCATACACTTAGCATTGTGCGGGCAG
>JAJFUZ010000207.1 GCA_021372155.1 Parachlamydia sp.
CGAAACCGAAACAGGCGTCTGCATCATCCGCATGGCCGAAAAGATGGACGCAGGCGATATCCTTGAGACCGTCACCGTCCCCATCGGTCCCGACATGACCTATGGAGAACTTGAGCAGGCCCTCTGCGAAGCAGGTGCAAAAACGCTTCTCCATGTCATCCGCAGATTCGAACGGGGCGACATCTCCGGCATCGTCCAGGATCATGCCAAAGCCACCTTCGCGCCAAAACTCGAGCTCGAAGAGTGCCAGATCGACTGGCAAAAGCCTTCCCAAACCATCCACAACCTTGTCAGAGGGGTGAATCCCCATCCAGGCGCCTGGACCTTTGTCGACATCAAAAACAAACGCCTCCGCCTCAAAGTCAACCGCACCAAGTGCCATCCAGAACGACAGGGAAAACCGGGCCAAATCCTCGCCTATGGAACAGAGGGCTTCCTCATCGCCTGCGGCGAAGGAACTCTGGAACTGCTCGAAATCCAGCTCGAGGGCAAGAGGGCCATGAGCGCTCAAGAACTCCTCCGCGGTCTTCCACGCGAGCAGATCCAGATTCCTTGCGCTATCTAACAGCTAGCTGAATTAAAACTAAATTGACTTATTTTAGGCGCAGGGCAGAAGAAGAATCTTTAGATTGTTCACCATCTGGCTTTAGATTTGAGTGAGTAAAGCCAAGTTTGACTGCTTCGGTCAATTTGCTAATGCATTTTGGATCGTGAGACTGCCTTCAAACGAGAAGAGGGGTTGTCCGAGAGATGGTTGAAGAGCAAACAAGAAGAGGCGTTCAGTTAAAGGATCAGTAGCAGGGACTCCAGCACGCTTTTTCAGCAAAACAGCTATTGCGCTACCGTCTTCAGTCGTACTGCGCTGTCGAAGATCAACGCCGTCATGGCAGAGTGGGAAATCAACATTCTAATTCAGTTTCTGCGCACAAAAGATGGGGTTGGGTATGTCGTTCTAGATATTGCCATCGATTACAAAAGGCGCATCCTCCTTTGAAAGCGATTCCAGGGAAAATCAGCTCTTGCATCCTCACTAATGAAAATATTGAATTGAAAGCCAATTAGTAATTTTACCCCCAACGTTTAAATGCCTTGCTAACGCGCCATGGTCTGGACCGTTTTCCTGGTGAGATGCCTGAAGAAGAACGAAAGGCAAAAATGCTGTAGATTTTCGAACTTCATACGCACATCCGCGCGAAATGCGCTGTTGCCTTTGCGCTATACTCCAGAGAGAAGACTGGAAGATTCTAATCACACATCAGAATATTTTTTTGACATAAATCTGGGCAGATGCCATTTCTACATTTAGAGTATACCCAGAATTTCGGATAGACTATACTTTTCTTATAAATATAGAATTCAAGATTATGAACAGAATAAAACCCGCAATTTTCTTGACGTTAGTATCCGTTTATTCATTCGCTTTATTTGCAGAAGATAGCTCTGTGGCTATTCAGAATGCGGCACGTGCGAATAAGCATCTCTATATCTTCTTCTATAAAGACCAGAACGACAAGACCCAGCGGTTCCAGAGTATCTTTGATCGCGCGATCCAAAAAATGGGCGACCAGGCCAGGTCGCTGAAAGTCAAAACGACTGATCCATCTGCTAAACCTTTGATCGATCGTTTTAATCTCAAGCGCTCCCCCATGCCCTTCGTGATCGTCTTAGCCCCCAACGGAGCGATCACAGTAGGTTTCCCCTCCTTTACTGAAGACCAGCTCAAGGATTCCTTGACCTCGCCAGGCGCAGCCAGCTGCCTCAAAGCTCTGCAGGACCGCAAGCTTGTCCTAATATGTCTGCAGAATAGTCGGACAGCCCATAATGAAGAAGCCATGAAAGGGGTGAATGAATTCAAAGCAGACCCCAAATTTGGCGAGGCGACAGTCATTGTCAAGATTGACCCTTCCAATGCGGAAGAAGCGAAATTTCTGCATCAGCTGGCCCTCGACACAAACTCCTCGCAGGCTGTCACTGTCCTGATCTCTCCCCCAGCACAGGTCGTAGCAACCTATCAAGGCCCCACGACAAAGGCCACACTTGTGTCTGACCTTCAAAAAGCAAACTCAGAATGCTGTCCTGGGGGTTGTTGTCCAGGCGGTTGCTGTCCTGGAGGTAAGTGCGGATGAATTGGAACACTCTTGTCTTGTCCGAACTGGTTCAGCGCAAAAACAGGCTTGTCACAAGCGGCCTGGCCATCATTCTTGGAATCGCATCGATCGTTGCGATCCATACAATCACAACCTATTCGGAAAAAGCCGTCAATAAGCAGCTGGATGCCCTTGGGGCCAACGTGCTGATATTGCCTCAGGAAACGACTCTACACGATTATTACAGCGCTGACATGCATGGGGGCGAGATTCCTGAAGAGTATGTCACCCTCCTCATGACATCCAACCTGCAGGGAGTCGACAATTTATCTCCGAAACTTTCTCTCCCAGTCCAGGTGTGTGGGACACAGGTGATCCTGACAGGCATTCTTCCCAAAAGCGAATTTCAGAGCAAAGCGAGCTGGCAGGGCGCTGGCATATTCTCCAGACCGAAAAGCTGCGGCAATGTCGATGACATCTTTAACCTCTCTAAAAAAGCCCCCAAAGAAACACTTGTGCGCAAACGGGTGATCGAGACGCTGGAGTCGGATGAAATTCTGGTCGGCGCCGATATCGCCGCAAAACTAGGCGTGAAAGAGAATGAGGAAATTGCCCTCCTGGACAAAGCCTTTAAAGTTTCTGCCATTCTGCCGCAGACAGGCACCGTTGACGATTCGCGCATCTTTGCCCACCTGCACACTGTGCAGGACCTGACCGGAAAAGAGGCTGTTGTCAATGCCATTGAAGTGGTGGGATGCTGCAAGCAGGTCTCCAATGGCCTCATAGCCAATATCAGCAATCTTATTCCCGAAGCCAAAATCGTCACAATCTCACACATCGTCGATACGCAGATGAAAACCAACCAGCTCATGCAATATCTTTCCATGCTGTTTCTCGGGATCATCATTGCGATTGGAGGAGCGAGCATCGCCAATGACATGTACAATAACGTCTATGAAAGAAAGAAGGAAATCGGCACGATGGTGGCTCTAGGAGCCAGCTCTTCCCTGGTTCTCAAAGTCTTTCTTAAAAAGGCGCTCCTCCTGGGTCTTTTGGGAGGAGTGGGAGGCTATATCATCGGGACACTGATGGCCGTTATCTTAGGACCTTTCATCGCGGGCGTCCCCGTCCTGCCCATCCCCTACCTGTTTGTTGTCGCAGTAGCCTTATCCCTTCTCACAACACTTCTGGCAAGCTATTTTCCAGCCCGCCATGCTACGCGCCTGGATCCCTGCACAGCCCTTCAGGAGAGTTAACCCATGCTGACCATGCAACATGTGAGCAAACTGTATAGAAAAGGCGATCAAGAGATTAAAGCTATCGACAGCATCTCCCTGGATATTCCCTCAGGGGACTTTGTTTCCATCATCGGACCAAGCGGCAGCGGCAAAAGCTCTCTCTTGCTTATGCTTGGAGGCATGCTTTCTCCCACTTCTGGAAAGGTATACCTCGACTTCACATCGCTCTATGAGATGAGCCAAAATGAAATTGCAAAGCTGCGGCAGAAAAAGATCGGCTTTGTCTTTCAAACCTTCAACCTCATCCCCTACCTCACGGCCATCCAGAACGTTCAGCTTCCGCTCCTGTTGAGCGGCGCGTCGGAAAAAGAACAGGAAGAGAAGGCACACTATCTTTTAGAGCGCGTCAAATTATCAGACAGAAAACAGCACAAGCCCTCTGAACTAAGCGTCGGCCAGCAGCAAAGAATCGCTTTAGCAAGAATGCTCGCCAACGAACCTTCCATCATTTTAGCGGATGAACCAACTGGAAATCTCGATCCAGAAATGGCTCAAATGGTGATGGATTTTCTCAGCGATCTCAATGCCGAAGGCAAAACCATTGTCATGGTCACGCATGACATGCAGATGGCAAAACGCGCTAAGAGAAGCATCTCTATCGATCATGGGAAAATCCGCTAAAGACCCTGATTGCTACCTAATTTCCCGCTAATGCAGCGTGCTTTCATTTATAAGATGGTTGAACGACCGATGCCATATTTTATCTTTTAATATAAATCGTCGACTATTATGACGATCTCATGTAAATAAATCTAATAAAAATTATTTTTGCATAAATAACGGTCTATTCAAACCACAGCTATTGCAAGAATAAGCACAAGCACAAAAATGATCATAAAGATCACGAAGAGCACCTTGGCAATTTAAACTCCAGCCAGAGTCGTAAATCCAAACAGACCAAAGACTATGGCTAAGAGGAAAAAAAGGAATGCCCACTTCAGCATTGCTGACTCCTTAATTGATGCTTCGCTTACTGGGGAACATAAACGCATCCAGCGAAAACTTGCCCGGCCCCGCGATCAGCAGGAAGAGCATGGCCAGAAATTGGGAATAATCGGAACGAGATTCATGAACGACAGCCCAGAATCCTGCCAAAGGAGGGACTGCAGGAGCTGGCAGCGGGGATACTCCATAGTAGAGGGAGATTTTTGTCGAGAGAAAGGCGACGATCATTTCGATCGCAAAGACGATTGCCCAGAAATTCGTCAAGAGACCGAGCAGAAGGCAGATTCCGCCCACAATTTCAATCACACCGATAAAATCCGCTGTTGCTTCTGGAAAGGGGAAACCAAGCAAAGTAAAGCGCTTCAGACCCATGCTGGGGTACAGAAACTTTAAAATCCCTTCGCCTAAAAAAACCAGTCCGGCAAAGATCCGAATTAAAATGATGGCAGAATGCCCATCTGTACGGGGATGAAAGAGCCAGTCCAAAAAGCGCGACATACATACCTCTCGTTTTCTCTCCTTTAACAAAGAGCAGCTGAAAATCGCAAAGGAAAAATTGCTTTTCATTCCCTGATTATAGTAGCATTGTAATCATGTTTAAATGTGAGGGTTTATAAGTGTCTATTATCCTAAATCTCTATAAAGTAGAAGACTTACCAGGAGAAATTTTTGTCCAACCTTTGAAAGGCTATCAGCGATTCTTTGCCAACAAAATTGATCAAAACTCTGGAATGGCGAAGTTGGCCCTGCGAATTGGCCAGATTGTCTCAGGTCTGATCCTCTATCCCATCCTGGGTTTGATCGCAGGCATGGGAATGTTGATAAAGCTGACGGGCATTCCTGGGGTCTATTCCGAAAATCGTCAAGCAAAAAGCCTCGTTAATGTGATCCAGACTGGCATTCAAGCTGCAAAAAGTTTTGATCACGATTCTTGCCACGCGATCCACAGCTCCTGCCTGCGTGCGTTGATTATCCGCGAATTTCACGTGACCAAGCAGAACGCCGACATTCTTTGCAGTTCCATTCAAGGGCAGATCGATAAGCTCTCAAAGCAATTTCAAAAAGTCTATCTGCAGACATATGGACGTATTGATAACGGGCATGGTGAAATCCATCTGATTTTTCGTATCTATCGACGGATTTAAAATAAATATTGGATAAATATATCCAGAAGAGATAGAGGAGTAGTTTATGCGATTCTTTCTCTTCATGCTTTTATGCATCGCAAAGCTGCATGGAACAGAAAGTTCCAGGCTCCAGACCGAGACACCCATCAAACATCTCGTTGTCATCATTCCTGAAAACGCCTCTTTCGACCACATTTTTGGCACCTATCCACACGCTTTGAACCCTCCTGGGGAGCCGCATTTCAAGCCAAAACGAGATACTCCCAAGATCAATGGCCTGACTGAAGCCCTGAGAAAACATAACACCAATCTCGTCGCGCCTTTCCGGCTCAGTCGATCTCAGGTTGCTACCACAGAACCCGCCCATCACTATACCCAGCTGCAGCAGGAGGCTCACGGAGGCTTGCTCGATAGGTTTGTCCAGGTCAACTCTGGGAATCCCACCGCGATGGCTCATTTCGATGGCAACACTGTCACAGCCCTGTGGAATTATGCCCAGCGCTTTGCCATGTGCGACAACTGCTTTTCGACGACCATGACGCCCTCTTCGCCTGGGCACATCAACATCATCTCGGGACAAACCCATGGGGCGATTCCTCCCAATTTGACTCTGGGCAGCGGAGAGGCGGTAGTTGTGGATGGGACATTAATCGGGGATCCCGATCCGGCCTTTGATAAATGCTCGCATGGGCCTACTGTAGAGCTGACGGGAGCCAATGTGGGCAATCGGCTCAATGCCAAAAAAATCCCTTGGGGCTGCTTCCAAGGTGGTTTCAGCGACTGCTCTAAAACGCATATCGGGAGCAATGGGGTGGCGGTTGCCGACTACTCTCCACATCACAATCCTTTTCAATACTATCAGTCGACGGCCAATCCCGACCATCTCCCTCCCAGTTCCATTGATAAAATAGGGCTGCAGGACCAGGCCAATCACCAATATGACATTGCGGATTTCTGGAAAGCGGTCAAACATCATCGACTACCAGCTGTCTCTTTTATCAAACCTCCCGCCTATCAGGATGGCCATCCCAATTATTCGGATCAGCTCGCTCTGCAGAGATTTCTAGTGAAGATGATCAACAAACTGCAGCAGCTGCCCGAATGGAAAAGCATGGCCATCGTGATCCCCTTTGACGACAGCGGAGGATGGTATGATCATGTGATGCCCCCCATTATTAACCAATCACATGTTCCTCCAGATGCCCTACTCGCACCTGGAGATGCGGGATCACCGCCTCCTGGAGCCTATCAGGGGCGATTGGCCTATGGCATGCGCATTCCACTGCTGCTTATCTCCCCTTTTGCCAGACGCAATTATGTGGACAGCCGGCTGATGGATCAGACATCTGTGTTGCGTTTTATCGAAAATAACTGGCATCTCGAGCCCATTAAAGATCAATCCTTCGATACTATCTCAGGACCATTCCTCAACCTATTTGATTTTGACCATCCCTGCTACCAACAATTACTTCTGCATCCTAAGACAGGGTTGCAAAAGCCCTGATTTTCTCAATTTTATAATATTTAAATATTTCAATAATTATTAATCATTTATTTCATGTTATTTTAATTTCAACTATGGTAATGTTAGTAATATTTAATTTTGGAGCAAGAATGCTTGAAGTTATTGGTACCAGACAACCTTTGAATATCGACGCAATCCTCAGCCCTGCCAAAAAACGCATCCATGACGACCGCGCTATCCAGAATATCGCGAACCTTTCTTTGCGAGCGCTCATATCCCCTGTCAAAACCATTCAAGCTGTTAAAGGTTTGGGTCGCCTTGCTCCCAAGCGTCTGTTCGAAGATAGTATTGGCAAAGAAAACAACATACCTCCTACCGCCCCTGATATCTCGGGTCAATCAGTCAAAAAAATCCAAAGCGACACATCCGCAGAATCAAAAGGTGTGGAGCATCGCCTTGCTCGCAAGCGTTTGTTCGAAG
>JAJFUZ010000209.1 GCA_021372155.1 Parachlamydia sp.
GTGTCATAACTTTTAACCTAACAAGGAGATTCAAAATGAGTTCAAAAACAACAGCAATAAATTGGGATGCAGCATCTGACTTATTGTCTGGTGACCTTCTAGCTGGTGATTTATGTAAGCCCGCTCCAGCAACCACGCAAAAAGCCTCTGGATTGGCAAGAACGACTTTATCAATATTTGAAGACCCTAAACCTCAACCTCTTGTCGCCGTCAACACAGCACTTCCGCCCTCCCCTTTAGTTACTGTAATCTCCCCCGCAAGGCCTTCGCATTCAAGTGATTTGTTGGCAGGAAATCTTTTAAGCAGTGGCTTCGATTTGCTCTCACAGCCATCCCACTCGCAACATCTTGTAGGAACCCAGTCACTATCGCAACAAGTTGTTGTGAAACAAATGCAAAAGGGAGGTGCACTTAGCCTGACTACAAATGTAGACCTTCAGAATATTAGCAGAAAAATTCAGGAAAAAGCGCTGGCGGATATCGACAGAACACTTGCTAGCATTAATACAAAAATTGAAGATTATAGACTAAGAACCTCTGATGTGAACGCAGAATTGAGCGATTATACTAAAGAAATGATTCAAAAAGCTCGCCAAGAAAGACTAATAGTTGATGACGCTAGAATCAGAGAAATTCAGCAACTCGTTCTACTCACAAAAGCCACCGTTGATCTCTTATTCCAAGCTGCAAAACAATTTATCGAATTGCATGGCTTAAAAAGAGTTGAAATGATGGCCCACTACTCCTCTTTAATTGCATTTGTCTTTGATGAAAAGCTCAAAGAGATGGACCTTCTCGACCGCATGCTTGCCACAACAAAAGCCACAGAAAATCACCAGTTGGCAATCTTCTTAGGATATCATAAACCCTTTTTAGAGGAGGAAAATGCACGCTTTAGAAATTTAATTGATTACGTTAAACTTACCGCTGAAGTCCAAGAAAAAATAGAAGAAGGTAAAAGATCGGGAGATGATCAAAAATTTAACCAACTTGTTTCGATGGAGAATTCCTTGCTCCAAAGGTATGAAAAGGAAGGGGAGCGTCAAATGGCTCTCATCGAGATCCAGAACAAGCAAGAATTGGCCCTCAAAGATTCTGATCAGAAAGCGTTTTCTGACAAATTTAATAACGATTTGAAACTGCGGCAACTCGAACTGTCTGCAGAATTAGGTCAAAAAGAACTGAACAACAATTTGCGTATTCAACTGCTAGAAGTGGGGTTGAAAGAGGCCATTAATGCCCGCCAAGAAAAGGTGGATCTACGCAAGATTGAATCAGAGGAGGCTATCGGTTTGAAAAAAGTCGAGGTTGTTGAGAAAGTTAGCCTTCAACAAATTACATCTGAAGAAAAGAACACTAAGGTCAAATGGGATGCCAAGAAAGACATAGGCATTAAAAAAAGTGAACATGAATCTGAAGTCAAAAAAGAAGAAGCTAAACAAACCACTAAACAAGTTCAATCGCAAGAAAGTACTAAAAAAGTAGTAGCCACATCTAACGCTATAGCGAGTATCGTAAAACCTGTAAAGTTCTGCTCGATTCAATAAGCGCAAACAGAGACATCGGCTTTTCACGAAAAGCAGATGTCTCTTTTTGCTTCTCATTTTCTCTATCAAAACCCCTCCACAGATTACACTATTCGGCTGTTCAAAAATTTCATTGAATCCATTCACACAAATTAGGTAACTTGTTTAGCAGGTCTTTACAAGGAGTTCTCTATGGCTATTGATCCTGGACTAGCTCGTGTACCTTCTACACACCTTTCTCTCCTCCCTATTCGTTCAGAAAACCCCTCTTCTAGTTCCCCCGTATTAACTCCGCAAACATCGAAAATTGGGATTTTTCATGAATTCTCCAAAGAAGCTGTGAGCCCAGGAGCGACTCAGACGGTTGCTTGTCTCGTTTTGAGTACTTTCAAAAACGGTGAAAACAATGGATTAACCTCGTTAGTTGGTTTGAGAGCCTTCTTGGAAAAATGGGGTGAAATAACCCCTCAAGCTAGCATACACCTCTCTGAAATTCAAGAGACATTTTCTGATCATGTTCACAAGTTACTTTTAAAACTAGACAATAACGGAATAAGCAAATCTGATGAGGAGGGGGGGGCAATCTGGAGCTAATCTTTTGAAGCTGATGCGTCATATGCATGAAACGGGATTCAGTCAACAAGCTAAACTAGACAAATTAGGTATAGAAAATACGGTCGATTGCATCCAAAAAAGTTGATTTGTGGGGCTATGTCCTAAAAAAAATTGGGGTGGAAGAAGCATCAATGACAGCGTATTACTTGAATTTACTAAGACATATTCAATACGCATTGACACATTAAATTCATAGGAGAAAATAAATGATTGCAGCAACCGGAAAAGAACATCATTTTTTGCCCGCAAAAACCTCTGCAAACCTTTCTACAAATTCTACATTACCTGTGCAAGTTTCTCCTCCTTTAGGGGTAAAGCCAATCTCTGGCAATGTCACACTGGGACCAATTTCTGGGGATAGAATGGGCGATGTTGCAGCCACCGCTTTGAGCACTTCTTTTATAGGAGACCGCGCACGTGAAACTCTGCAAGCTTTGCTCAACAACAGTAAGGTGCAATCGACTGATAATCTTTTTATTGCTCAAGTTCAACAGACGTTTGTCGAATTTATTGAAATGCAGCTGGCTAAGCTCGGCGAAGGCAAAGCAACTACTGAAGATGAAAACAATGTGGGACGCGCGCAAGATCTGTATCAACTAACTCAATCAATTTTTCAAGAAACCGCGCGAAAACAAGCCGAATTGGATAAGTTGGAACAACTCGATGCAGTAGATATCACTAAGCAAAAAGTGGAGCTTTGGGCTTGGGCTCAACAAAAACATATTGAAATTCTCAAGGCTGATGACACCCTGGCTGGCCTTGCCCAAAACAGGAAAATGGCCAAAGAAACGCACGATTTATGGCTTAAGATGGAAGCGCTTCAGTTGGAGGCGAAAAAAGCCCATGCTGATTGGGAATATCTTCTCAAAATGCAACAAGTGCAGGCAGCTGGTAAGGGCCCCTGTGGGGAAACGAAACTCCCAGCAGCGCCTCAAACTGATACCTTATTGCACCAGGCCGCCAAAGGGGGAATCAAATGGATGGTCCAAAAACTCTTGGAGGCCAAGTATCCAAAGGACAAGCGGGACGTCGACGGCAATACGCCATTAGCTTGTGCTGTTGCAGGGGGGAAATTAGAAATTGCCGAACTTTTTGAAATTACAAAAAGAGATGCTGAATTCACCAATAACAAAAAATGTTCTATTCTTCACCTCGCTGTTCTTTCTGGGAATCTGGAGATGGTGATTCGGATCCATGCGCTCAATAAGTTAAAGATCAATGCACGTGATGACAAAAATCAAACTCCTCTCTTCTATGCCGTTGCCACCAATCATCCAAAGATTGCAGAATATCTTAAGGATCAGGGAGCTGAATTCGATGTAAAGGACCATGAGGGCAACACCTTGATCGACTGCGCTTTTGAACATGAAGATATGGATATGGTGGAGTGGTTAATTGACAATGCTCCCCTGTTATTGAAAAAAGAAGGCAAAAAGCGCAACCAACCTATAACCCATGCCTTACTCAAAGGCAATGTTGCCCTCGCTGAAAAAATGTTGAGTAAAGGTGCTGAGTTTAATCCTAAAAATCCTTCCAACTTAAACTTGTTGCACACCTTGGCCAAAGAGGGCTTTTGCGATTGTATCACCTGGTTAGCAGCAAAAGGTCTTCCAGTTGATAAGGCTAATTCCAAAGGATACACCCCTATTCTTTGCGCCGTATTTGGTCGACAAAAAAATGCCATTCGACGTCTTCAAGAGCTTGGAGCCAAAACCCGATCTTCTAATCTAGGAATAATCAAGCTTACAACAGGCCAATCCATTGCAATTCCCAATCTAGTTCATGCAGCCCTTTATGATGATCATGCCATCGAAATATTAGATGAGCTGATCAAAACTCCAGCGGATTTATTGACACCTGACGGGTCAGGTTTAATTCCCTTACAGGTCGCAGTGGCACGGGGGATGCGAACCGAAGCAGATTACATTTTACAGCATGATTTTCATGGTGATCCTGAAAGTAAACGTTTGGAGACATTACTTCTTTTAGCCGTCCAGTCGCGATCATTTGAAATGGTTCAATGGGTTTACACTCTTGTTCCTAGAGATGACGCAACCATTTTTACCGCTTTATTAGATGTGATGTCCTATGAAAATTTGGAGATCGCTAAATGGTTACAAAATGAAAGCGGTCTTCAACCCAATTCCTCTTTCCTTTGTTGTTGGGCTGAGAGGGGAAAGAAGGAAGAGGTTTTAGAATGGATGCTCGAATTTCAAAATGTGGATATCAATTATAGCGCTTCCGAAAGTGGACATACTCCGTTTTTAATCGCTTGTTATCATCATAATTGGGAAGGAGCCCATCTTCTAGTTAAACATGGATCCCTAACAAACGCCATCGATTCAACAGGAAACACAGCCTGGCATTATCTTATGGCAAGCTCTGCCCCTTCGCTAGCTTGGATTAAAGGGCTTATGTCGTGGTCAGGAACTCCTTCGGTAAATACTCCATCTAAAGAAGGGGTAACTCCTATCCACATTGCCGTTTCATTAGGATTTACGAGGGTAGTGCAAACTTTAGAGAAAGAAGCTAAGGCAGACACACAAGCTGTGGATAACGAAAATCGAACTCTTTTACATTTCTCAGCTGAAAGTGGTATTCGTGAAGCCGTCCTATATGCTTTTTCAAAATGCAAAAATAAGCTTCATGCAAAGACTAAAGGGGGATTGACGCCTCTCGAAATCGCCATTCAATACGGTAATTTCGCTTGTGCAGACTACTTATTGGATCAAGGTGCTGAGCTGCTTCATGATAAAATTATATTTCCAAAATATCTTTTCTATCTAGTATCTACAAACAATTCTAGATTTTTTGATAAAATTTTAAAATTAGAACGGAAAAATTTATGGACCACAGATTATCGGGATGAAAAGGGTCGCACCTTATCCCTAGTCGCCTTATTAAATGGACATTACAGGCTTGCAAGCACTTTGATCACTTCATGGAAATTATCCGATACAAAAGGCTTTTTAGATGCGATTTACGAAATAATCAACCACGCTAAAGATCCTGTAGAAGCTTTAAAATTTGCCTATGAATATGTAAGAGAACCGATCGCCTTGGAATCAGACTCACCGAAAAAAAATGCTCTTAATGAAGCCGTTTTAAAAAAGCAGAAAAAAACTGCAGATTTTTTGCTAATCAAAGACGCGTTCGTCGATCTAAAAGGGGGCTTATTTGATACTGCCGTGCAAAGTGGGTCTTTAGAAATGGTTCAATGGGCTTATCTAAAAAGTGACAAGAAGGCTCTATCTGGCGTAAGTTGTATCAAATATAACCAATTCGAGATCGCTCGTTGGTGCCGCGAAAATCAAATCATTTTTCCACCCGCTTCTTTACATCTATGGGCACAATACAATGGTTCTGAAGAGTTTTTCCTCTTTCTAATGAACCAAAAGTTCAACATAGAAGAACGTGATGTTGGAGACAAAACACCTTTATATGTTGCCATCTGGCATCAAAACCGTGCAGCCGCAGAGCTACTTCTCAGCCAGAAAGCCAGTTTGAATTTCACCGATACTGAAGCACGAGAACTTTTAGTAGCTGTCTTGTTTAATCCTCTCTTTTCCACAGAATTTTTCGATTGGCTCTTATCCCTTCGAGATTGGCCACTTCACTCTGTCGATAAAAAGGGATTTACTCTTTTGGAGGGTGCAGTCTTTATGGGAGCGGCGCGTGCAGCGTATGCACTTATCAAAAAAGGGGTGAAAGAGGGGTTAACCCTATTCAGAAAAGAAAATCTTATAGAATTTCAGAGAGAAGCGAAGGGGAAATATCCTTCAAACGCGACTCATGAATACCAAGATTTGGACAAGTTACTTAATTGCGCAAGCGCTGTAAATTTGTTGATAGCAAACGATGGCTTCTTTTCATTTAACATGAATAATCCCGTTCATCGAATATTACTACCCATCGCAATCATTCATGACCATTACCCCCTTGTTAAATTCCTTCTCATGGCTAATATACCTCTCAATACCGCATTCAATTTTAATTCTCCAAAGGGCGATGAAACAGCCGGGGTGTACGCAATTATCTATGGAAGAAAAGATAGCTACATCAAACTCTTAAAACCTCGGCTCTCTCTAGAAATGAAAGTTTGTTTACC
>JAJFUZ010000247.1 GCA_021372155.1 Parachlamydia sp.
GGAACGGCCACTCCATTGATATATCCTTCCCCGTATTGACCACGAATAGCCATTTTGTCCATATTCGAGAAGGGACGGATCGCCTCCAGCACTTTGACCTTTTCGTCGTGAATGGAACCCGCCTTCATGCTGTTGGGAGGCTCCATGGCGACAAGGGAAAGCAGCTGCATCATATGATTCTGGACAATATCTCGAAGCATTCCGGCCTCTTCCCAGAAACGACCGCGAGTGCCTATTCCAAATTCCTCTGACACGGTTAGCTGGACGTTGTCGATGTGATTGCGATTCCAGATATTTTCAAAGATGGGATTGGCAAAACGGAAAACGAGGATATTCTGGACAGTCTCTTTTCCCAGATAGTGGTCGATGCGATATATCTGGCTTTCGTCTAGATGCTGCGTGATCAGGTTCTGAAGCTCCTGCGCGGACTGGAAGTCTCTTCCAAAGGGCTTTTCGATAATGACCCGCGTCCACTTCTCCGATTCCGGAGGCTCGATGAGGTTGTGCTGCTTGAGCTTTTCCACCACCTGAGGAAAATAACTTGGCTGCGTGGAAAGATAGTAGAGCCGGTTGCCCTTTGTTCCAAGGCGCAGGTCGAGATCGTGAAGCAGCTTGCTCAGCTCTTCATAGCCCTCGTCGTGATCGAATTCGGAACGGTGATAAAAAATCTGCTCGCTGAACGCTTTCCAGATCTCTTCATCTACAGGTTTGACGCGGGAGTACCGATTGATGGCTTCGAGCATTTCCCCGCGGAACTGGGCATGGGTCTTATCCCTCCTGGCAAATCCGACGCAGGCAAAGTGCGAGGGAAGCTGACCTTCTCTGGCAAGATTGTAGAGGGCGGGCAATAGCTTGCGGCCTGTCAGGTCGCCTGTCGCTCCAAAGATGACAAGGACACAGGGTTCGGCCACTTTGCTCAGACGGCTGAGCTCTTCCAATGGATTGCTAAAGACGACTGTCTGGGTCATGGCAAATTCTCTTTTTACTCACAGATTACAGAGACATACACCTCGATGCAACTAGTTTCTCTTTTTCACTAGTGGGGTGAACTTTTGAAAGATCGCTCAGAATTACTTTGAGGAGCAAAAAATTGTTTTAAGATCTATGAAGCTATCCAACTAAAATCGATAGAGTAGCTGCTTCAAGGCTCACGGGTTCCATTTTTTCACGCCAATCTGCACTGATATCACCTTGATGATTAGCTACATACATCCATGAATTAGCAACGGGTTGTAGAATTTGTTACGTCGTAATTGTAACTTTCAGATAGAATGAACACGGGTGCCTCAACTAGAGTCTCAGGGGTAAGGAGAACATCAACGGCTGTTGTTAAGGTCCGCATTTTTGAGTCAAATCATACTACTCACTAGAATTTTAAACATTAGAGGCCAATATGCATGCACCACTCTCTGCCACCTCATCTTCCGAACTCAATAGCAAACATGCTGAAAGGGCTCAGGAACTTTATGCGCGGTTTCTGCAGCTTCCGGATAAGCACAATAAAAGCTGCGTAGAACAAACTGACGAATTAGCTCGAAATTTGATTCTAGCTAATGCCATCACTCAGGAAGTAAAACAAGTAAGCAAAAATATCCTTTATCCAATAAGGAACAAAAAAGAAGCTAACCCTTATCCAATAAGTAACAAAAAGGAAGCTAACCCTTATCCAATAAAGGAAGCTAACCCTTATCCAGTAAGTGTCGTGATTACAGGGGTCAGTATGGACCTACCCGACATTTTTGAGCATCTTTTCGTACGAGTCACATTCATAACTTTGATTGTGAATCAAAAATTTAAGCTTTATTTAAGAAAACGTATTGAAAATACGAATAAATTTGAAATATATAAAGTTACTCAGAACCCCAATTCAAAATTCACACGAATTTTATCAGAGAATCTTTGGAAGAAGTTTCAAACGCAACCTGCTCCGGAACCGATAGTGAATGCAAGGCGACTTCATTCAGAATTGAATGAAGGATACCTTGTTTTCATTTCCTATTGTGAAACATATAGATTTGATCGTAAATTTCCAGAAAATCCGGCTGATCAACAACAATATTACAGGTATTATCCTCCTATAAAAGAATCCTT
The DNA here is from genome assembly GCA_021372155.1 of Parachlamydia sp. Lineage (GTDB taxonomy): Bacteria > Chlamydiota > Chlamydiia > Chlamydiales > Parachlamydiaceae > JAJFUZ01. Next base: position 2,092 of record JAJFUZ010000247.1, read on the forward strand.
GGAATCCAGACAAGCCCCTTTTCATCATGAAGTTCAACTTGAAAACCTGTGTGGATTGCACGCTTTGAATGCTTATATAGGATGTCGCTATTTAACACCTGAGGATATTAATTTGTTTTATGACCAATGGGCCAGAGACAAATCTAATGGATTATCTCAAACCCTTCCAGCATTTGTATTAAATTGCCTAGCCCCGTCTAACCTTGACTCTGAAAAATTGAATGCTCAGTCAATTAATAAACCAGATAAGTGCTTGAAATTAAAAGTCAATGGTTTACCTCCCACGTTTTTATGTTCTGTTTTACATTCTATAGCCCCTATGACAAAAAGACCTGAAATTATGGTTATTGAGACTAAAACAGATACTGCAGGTTTTCAAAAAATGCTACAAAAATTAAAAAATATTGATCGATTTATACTCGGAACCTCAGAAAAGACTGAAGGGCATAGTCTTACATTCCGTAGAGATGACAATGGATGGTGGTGGCGAGACGATAGCGAGAGGGATGAGCAGGAGTACTTCGAAAATGATCAAGATGTTCTTCAGAATATTTTAGACGAAGAACCCAATAAAATGTTATATTTTATTATACCTAACGGTGTTGTACAGTTTCCGGAATTGCCTCCCGAAAGAAGGGAAAAACTTGCACCTGGCGGAAAATCACCCTAAAGGTAGGTTAACCAAGCATATAGAGAATTTAAGCGTTATCAAGTCGATTAACTTACATTTCCAGCAGGTAGTTTGAACAAGGCTTGAAGGTTTTGGCTTTCGATGATAAAATCCCTTGTGCAAAGCGGTCCTGAAACTTCCGAGACGTTAAACTCAGTTTTGGCATTAATCCGAACCCACAATTTCTTTAAACTGCGAGCATTCTTAACAAATCTCGTAATCTCATGAAAGGGTAAACTTTCAGGATCGCATCGATCAATGTGGAGCATGATTTCCTGCAGACTGTCAGACTGAAATCTTCCAAAAAATCCTTTTGGAGGGTTTGCGGGGGGTAAGAGATTGGTTATCGTATGCCTTTGCAAAAAGTCAAAGAGAGAAGCAGGAGGGATGTCGGTTTTCAATAAATTAAGTGTTTGCAATTTTGAAAGCGGGTTTCGGCATAAAGGTCCTAAATCCACGACTTTTGTTTCAGATAAATTGAGTGTTGTTAACTGCTGGAGGGTGGCAATGCATAACAAGGCTTCCTCTGAGATCTGATGAAATCCCGACAAGTCGAGCGTTGTTAATGAAGGACAATGCTTCAGAATGCTTCGGAGATCTGTATCGGAGATGGATTTGTTTTTGCGAAAAATGTTAGGGTTGATGTCTGTGAGGGCCTGATTTAGTAACGGATCTGGCGTCATTCCACATGCCACAGTATGCTCATTAAAACAGGTTAAACTACGCAGCTTCTCAATAGCGGCATCTGACAAACGCTTTGCGGAAGCCAAACAACTATGATCTGTCGGACTGCTTGACAGGCTACCTGATGGACTACCTGATGGGCTCTCTGAGGTCGGTGACATTACCGCATAAGATGTCATGAGATATCTTTTGGTTGAATTGTTAAGAAATTGCTCATAGAGGACAAAGCCTTATCTCTCACCTTGTTTGATTCCTTCCCTATAATGGATGACACAATCCAACATAGATACCAGTTCGTAGCCAATATTTTCAAGAGAAATTCATGTTATTTGTTTCAACACCTAAGCCTATGTACAAAAATGAAATCCATCGGGTAGGCCTCGATAAAACTTCTCTCACTTTCGCAAATTACTCTAGAAGAAATCGTGAAGACTCATCCCAGCTTTATGCTATCGAGGTAGTTTTGGAGGATAATGACAGCGGCGACAGTATCCACATATTGGGCGCGCCGCTTGCGTGTCAGACTGCTTTCACGAAGAGCGCGCTCCGCCTGAACGCTCGTTAAACGTTCATCCCAGGAAACGATTGGAATTGTTGTCGCCTGCTTTAAAAACTCGATGAAATGTTTCACTTCATCAGCTAAAAAGCCCACCTTGCCGCTCATCAGAAGAGGCATGCCGACGACGATCGCCTCTGCTTCATAGGCCTTCTCTTTCTGATTGCGCTCGAGCTCTCTTAAGAACTTCGCAACAGTTTTTTCCGTCTTCTTTTCCGCCCCCAGCACCATCCAAGGCATCGCAATGAGCTTGCTTTCATCAGAATAGGATAGGCCCAAACGGGCCATCCCATAATCGATGCCGATGACGCGTTTAGCTTTGCTAACCATGTTTTTTCTTGTTGGCGATCATTGCCTGGACAAAGTCGCGGAACAGGGGATGCGGATCGTTCGGCTTGGATTTGAACTCGGGGTGAAACTGCACCCCCACCATCCAGGGATGGTGCTTGATCTCCGCAATCTCGCAAAGCGACCCGTTATCCAATACGCCTGAAATAACGAAGCCGGCTTTTTCCATCGCGGGTTGGTACTTGTTGTTGTATTCAAAGCGGTGGCGGTGGCGCTCATGGATGATCTCCTTCCCATAGGCCTTGATCGCATGGGTGCCTGATTTGAGGCGGCAGGGGTAATCTCCAAGGCGCATTGTCCCTCCCACATCCTGAACCGCCTTCTGCTCGCTGAGCAGGGAGATCACTGGATCCTTGGTGTAGGCGTCGATCTCTGTCGAATTGGCATCTGGAATCTCTGCTGCATGGCGCGCAAACTCCACTGCCATCACCTGCATTCCCAGACAGATGCCAAAATAGGGAATGCCATTTTCTCGGCAGTATTTGGCAGTCATGATTTTGCCCATCCATCCCCTCTCGCCAAAGCCTCCTGGAACCAGATAGCCATCGCAGCCGGCGATTGTCTCGTCGACACGGCCGTTTTGCAGGATCTTGTCCGCTTCAAAGCGGCGGATTTCCAGCTGCATCCCTGCAGCGATCGCTCCATGGTGCAGCGCTTCGTTAATCGATTTATAGGCATCCTGATGCTGGACATACTTGCCCACAATCCCAACAACCACGGTCCCCTTTGGATTGCGGACTGTGTTCAGAATCTTCTCCCACGCTTTCAGATCGGCCTTTTTGCTTGGAAGCTGCAATAATTCACAGATCATATCATCGATGCCTTGCTCGTGCAGCTTTAAAGGCACTTCATAGATGCTGTCCGTGACATCGACCTCTTCAATCACAGCCCTCCGGGGGACGTTGCAGAAGAGACTGATCTTATCCTTGACATCATCCGAAAGTGATTTTTCGCAGCGGCAGATGATTATATCGGGGAAAATGCCGATTGCTCTCAGAGCCTGCACAGAGTGCTGAGAGGGCTTTGTCTTCACCTCTCCGGCCGCTTTAAGATAAGGCACATAGGTCAGATGGAT
>JAJFUZ010000279.1 GCA_021372155.1 Parachlamydia sp.
TAGAGACATCAAGACCGACATAGTGTTTCATGGGTTGCTCCTTTGTTTTTGGGTCCCTAAAGGGCCGTTTTGCATTGGAGAGCTTAGCTACTCCGTTTTAGAGGAGCAACCCTCTTTAAGCGCAATTATCTCATGTATTAAACCAATACAAACCCGTTTACGATTTGCGAACCGCTGGAGCTTTCACGCTAGTCAAAATATCGCTAATTTATTGGAATAGACTCTAGCGCTTCCTTAGCCTCTCTTGCCGACATGCGTCTATTATAATCGATAAACAGCATGCGCCGAACAATATCCCACATCTTTTCAAGGGCAGCACCATCGGGTTTGAAGAGTGCTTCGGCTATGAGTTGATTGATTTCCCGATTGAGCTCCTGCTGGGTGAGATGGGCGACGCTGCTATCATCAAATCGATTTTCGGTTAGCTTGAACTGGCACTTTTGATAAAGGCATGCCAGCGGTGCGACCCGGGCGCCATATCTTTCAAATCGAGTATCATGACGTAGCTCATGCAGCTGATTCTTCAGCATGGACGCAAAGACGAGTCCCATGCTCCAGATATCGTCGTGCTGACCATGCGTTTTGTTATAACTGCTCTCTCTTAGGGGCCCGTTCCAATACCTGATCTTCTCGGGGGACATCCAGCCCATCGTCCCATAGATACGTTCCAGGTCATTGACTGACTCCACATCGGAGATGACCGCATCATATCCCGCTGGCTGTCGATTGAATAAAAGGTTGTCAGGCTTGATGTCGGAATGATAGGAAAAATAGGGGGGGAATGGCTCCTTTCCTGGTTTTGCATGCAGTGTCGCAAGTCCCTTCAGCAAAGAAAGCATCATGTCTTTGATATCTTTCGCGGAGATTGGGGTATTAGACTTCAGCAATTGTTGCACCGATCCTTTGAACAGAGGTGTGATGAGCTGGGTCTTGTTGCGGACTTTTCTGATATAGGTTAGAGGCTCGATCCCTTTCGATCCATTAAGGGCTTTCAGGAGTTCCACTTCATAAGCCTTTTGCATGGCTTTCTTGCACATGCGCTGGCCAGTCGTCAAATTGTAAATGACTTTGGGGGTTCTGACTCGGCCCTTTCCCAAAGGAGGGACGCGGTCTTTGCTGACAGTGAGCAGAATCGCCGCAACTCTGTTTGTCTTGGGGTCTTCGACGAAACTGAGGGTGCGCGGGAGTGTCCAGAATTTGCCATTGTATGCGAAAAGTTGTTGCTTGCGTTGAATGGTAGGAATGATTCCATTTGTAAGATCGGATCGGGCTTCTTGCAGGTATTCTTCGAGCTGCTGTTTGTCTGCTTGATTGATTCCGATTTGTCCAAGATCCGCCGGCCAGAACCAGCGGTTTAAGGTTGGGGCGGGTTTTGGTTGAGCTTGCGGTTGCTGCGGAACAGGTTGAGGTTGTCTGGCAGCGCCAGGCTGTGGCTGAACAGTGAGAGCCTGGCGCGGATGCTGGCCTCCGAATATAGCTCTGAAAACCATGTTTGCTGAGATTGCCGCCGCAAAAAGGAGGCCGAGAGTGGCTAAAGAGGGCATGGCAATCAGGCCCGCGGAGGCTGCCGCGAAGGCGAGACCAAAAGTGGCTACGGCGCTGCCGATTACGGCGATGGCATGGTTTCTGAGGTTTGGTAACCCAGTACAATGAGGCAAGATGTCGTAAATCGCGCTGTAGAAAATTCCAGAGATGGCGCCCAAGATAGCGCTTGGGCCTGCTCGAAGGCCTGCGCTGAACATTTTGCCGCCCAAAGCCCCAATTTGGGATCCGAACTCTGCCGCTCCTGCGGCGGCTCCTGCTGCAAGGCCCGCAGGTAGAAGGTGTCTTCTGACAATCATCGAAAGTTCCATATTTAATACCAAATATTTTAAATAACGTTGTTTTCTATTAGAAATTGGTTATAAGTTTTTTTCGATATTTAATACAAGAAATATTCAAGCCATATTCCTTTCCTGCAAGCTTTGCAAAAAACAGCTCAAAGTAGTCGTTAAGATGCTTTCTAGATCATGTGTGAGGGGTTTTCAGAAAATACCCGAAGAAAAAAAAGAAAAAGCGCTTGCATAAATATTCGCCGTTTTTGTAAATTGGGAGCTTCCATCGTAAAAATCGTAAGATCAAAGCGAAAAGGAAAACAGCGCCGATCGAGGCGTTGATGCAGTTGTTTTGACAGCAATAGTAAGATGATGTGCAAGCGACAAGAAAGCTGGAACGTGAAAACGTTCCGGTAAGTTATGGAGCTTGTGCGAAGCCCTAATTAGAATTAGAGCATAAATTCGCAAGTAAGAGAAACTCACTTAGGTGAGAGTTTTCCCTTCAAGTTTTCAAAGCTTTTTATTTTTGAGAATTTGATCTTGGTTCAGATTGAATGCTGACGGCGTGGATGAGGCATGCAAGTCGAACGAAGTGTAGCAATACACTTAGTGGCGGAAG
>JAJFUZ010000287.1 GCA_021372155.1 Parachlamydia sp.
TGGAAAAGCCTTAAAGCCACTTTATGATGAAATGAAAAGGCAAATATTGCAGAGTGAGAATATCTTTGCAGACGAGACTCCGGTCAGCATGCAAGATCCTGGCAAGGGAAAAGTCCAGCAAGCTTATATGTGGGTAATAGCGGGAGGAAAGTCGGCCGATCCTCCACATCGTATTTATTATTTTCGAACTAATCGCACCCATGCAAATGCGGCTGAGATTTTAAAGGGTTATAAAGGTATTCTTCACTCGGATAAATATGGGGCTTATGAGGTATTAGCGAATTCAAAACAATTTACCTAGTGTCCGTGCTGGAGTGTGCCGCAAGAAGCAGCATGAAAGATGAGGGTAGGTCCCTCGCAACCGACTTACAGGAGTAGGTTGCAAACTACCGCAAGCGGCAATGATTAAGAATCATGGTCGTGAGCGTTGCGGAAAAGGTACAGAAATATATCAAGTATAGGTCAAGAAGACGAACACAAGTGAATCACCGTTCAAATGTCGAAAGGCATAAAGATGATATCAAAACTGGGAAGACCAACAGACCCAGGACAAGTCTGGCGAGTGCCTGTTTATTGGCCAGATGGTATCCGGCATAGAGGTGACGTGAGCTTGACCTTGGCTCTCATGTTGAACTGCGGGAACCTGTCGTAACGATGACAAGAGAAAAGCACAAGCAGAGATCCTGCGAGGCTGAAAGTATCAAAGCGTTACACAGGGGCGGACAAGTCTGTAGTAGTGATGAAGCTGCTGTAATGGCGGCGGAGCGAAGAGGCTTGGTCATTCGGTTCTCAACAATGACCAACTGGAAACAGGAGGAATGATTGAACGAGAACAAGCCATATAAAATACCAAAAACATTGATATGGGAAGCCTATGAAGCGGTAAAAGCCAATGGAGGGGCAGCTGGTGTAGACTTAGAATCGATCAAAACATTTGAGAAGAACCTAAAACAGAATCTCTACAAAATATGGAATAGGATGTCATCTGGGAGCTATTTGGCACCTGCAGTAAAAGGGGTGCCGATACCGAAGAAATCGGGGGAACAAGGATACTAGGTATACCCACCGTTACTGATCGAGTTGCACAGACGGTAGTTAAAATGGTCCTAGAACCCATTCTTGATCCCATATTTGATGAGAACTCATTTGGTTATCGCCCAAGGAAATCAGCTCTGGACGCTGTAAGTGTCACGAGAGAAAGATGCTGGAAATATGATTGGGTTGTCGAATTTGATATCAAAGGATTATTCGACAACATCGATCATGAAATGCTAATGAAGGCACTACGAAAACACTGTGACTGCAAGTGGATATTATTATACGTCGAAAGGTGGTTAAAAGCCCCTATCGAAATGGATGGGCAAGTGATTCCACGGGATAAAGGTACACCACAAGGTGGAGTGGTCAGCCCTCTATTAGCAAATCTATTTCTACACTATGCGTTTGATGCTTGGGTGAAGCGAGAATTGCCACAAATTCCCTTTTGTCGCTATGCCGATGATGGGTTACTCCACTGTCGCACTAAAAGACAGGCGGAATATGTGATGGCAAAGATTGCGTCAAGATTCAAAGAATGTAAACTAGAAATCCACCCTGAGAAGTCAAAGATTGTCTATTGTAAAGATAGGAATCGGACAGAAGAGCAGCCCAATATTAAATTCGATTTTCTTGGCTATACATTTAGACCAAGGAGATGCGTGGATAAGAAAGGTGTGATTCATCCGAACTACCTTCCAGCAATGAGCAGCAGCGCAAAGAAAGCGATACATGCAACGATGCGAAGCTGGCATGTGCAGTTGAAAACAGACAAAAGGCTGAATGACATTGCAAACATGTTCAATCCGGTTTTAAGAGGATGGTATCAGTACTATGGTCGGTTTTATGCATCAGAAATGCAAAGAATTTGGGAACGCTTCAATAGGTATCTTGTTGAATGGGCGCGCAGCAAATACAAAAGGTTAACAAAGCATCTAGGAAAGGCAAGACAGTACATAAAACAACTGGCAAAAGCCCAACCGAACCTATTTGTACACTGGCAATCTGGTGCGATATTGGCTGAATGATAGGAGCCGTATGAGCTGAGAGGTTCACGTATGGTTCTCGGAGGGGCTAGGGTGAAATTCCCGCGGTCTACTCAACGTCATATTCGCCGGAAGTTTTTTGAAGTCGAAAGTGGAGACAGGGGCTTTTGTCAATGGGTTTTGCGCAAGATTCGCTATCTATTTATGTTTGAGAGAGTGGCGTGGGCACGCACGCCTGAGGAGAGATTGCAAATACGTCAAGAAAAAGAGATTCCGATCATTGACGAACTGATTCAGGCAATCAAGTCTAAACTTACTGATGGGAAGATCTTAC
>JAJFUZ010000317.1 GCA_021372155.1 Parachlamydia sp.
CAGAAGAGCTCAAATGGAAACCCAGACTTCGCTAGCACGCCGATAGCTTCGAGATTCCTTGTAATATAGGTTCTGAGTTCGTTATCCAGGGCAAAATAAGCGCGCAATCTCACCCCGTTGCGGAGTAACTCAAGCAAATAATCCTTTTGCACATAGGGTATAAAGCCTATAGCCAATCCGGGGCGAGATGCCCGCAATTCATGTAGGTTATCTTCAACCACACCGATGCAGCCGGCAACATCCAGCTGAATCAGATGGGGTGCCAGATGGACGATATTGCACAGCTGTTTTCCAAGGATTTGATCGATTTCGAGAAGAGTCAGACTTTTCAGACGAGGGCATAACCGGACCATCTTCTCAAGCTGAGCACAGCTCAGCTTTTTCCGATCAGCCTCAGTCAACAATCGAGAAAAATCCAAATGCTCGACAGAACCGCCGCAGTGTGTAAGAAGAAGCAACAAACGTTCGAGCGGGATGGTTTCATGAGGCTCATTGACAAAGCTGGGACGCATCTTTTTCGCTTCTTCAGCCCACATCTTATTGCTGCGATTCAGCCCATTGCGGCGTAAGGGTGTAACAAATGAGAGCGCCTGCATCATGAGTTCAGCGGGCAATTCTAAAGAAGGCCCTGTCAGCCTGTCGGCAAGCTCGGCGATCCTCGCCATGAGGTTTTGATGAACATGGGGATTTTGTCTCACAGCTTTGGACAACTCTTTCAAAACGTCAGCATCGCTGCGGCTGAAACCCAGAATCTCCTCTTTAAGCAGCTTGAACATCTCTGTTTGTTTCTGATTCTGATCTTCTGGTGTCGTGGCAGCATGATATTCCAACCAGGCCTGTTGAAGCCTTTGGCAGGGAGTTAATCGGGATGAGGGTTGCATTAGGGTTTCAGGATTTTGTCCTGCTCCTCTTCGGACATTTTCAGAAACTCTTCGAAATTCAAACTGCCTGACCTGATCTTATTGGCTATGGTGGTGGAGTGTTGCATCACCTTTTGACGCAAGGGCGCCTGGAGCTCCACAAAGCGTGCAAGCGGAATCCCAATTCTGCCATGCAAGTATAGACAATGGAAATTGTTTGGAAAGAAGTAGGATATCTCATCATCCGTGAGACGGACAAGTGTTTCAATGCGCGCTCCACCCATGAGAAACACTGTGTAAGGCTGCACATTGGCAATAACACACTTCTTGTCAGCTGGTGGCAAGGCACAAAATGCCTCAAAATCCATCTTCACGCTCAAAAGCGTTGCAAGGGCCATACTATTGCTAAGAACCATTCGCAACAGGGGCAGATCAAGCAGCGACAGTCTGTGGGGAGTAATGTTTTGTTGTTTGAGGTTAAAGCAGTCCGAGCTATGTGCGAGAAGCTCCAGCCTGTGTTGCACCCGCAATCCGACAAACTGTTCCCAGCTGCAGCCAGCGAACAAGAGATCTATAACTCTTTCATATTTATCGACGACCAGTTCCCTCAGATCTAGAGGAAGCGCAAGAAACTTCTTCAAAGGGACAAGGTTCTGCAACAATTTTCTCACAGCTTGGAAAACATTCTTTTCCACCAACATTTGTTTTGTTTTGAGAGATACTTCGCAAAAATGAAGAAATTTGAGGCCCGCATAGCTTAAATGGGAAACCTCATAGAGATGATCAAATATTAGAACCATCTCTTCTGTAGAAAGTTTCGCGAAAGCCTCGAAATTGAACCCTGCGATCTCATTTAAGCGATGAATATACTCGCTTTTGGCGACAAGGAGTTCACGTTTTTTCTGAGAAATCTGGCAGAAGAGCTCAAAGGGAAACCCATACCTCGATAGTGTGCCGAGAGCTTGCAGGTTGCTTGTGATAAAGGCCTTTTTTTCCTTATCCAGGGCAAAATAGTTGCGCAATCTCACACCGTTGTGAAGCAACTCAAGCAAAGGATACTTGTCCTGATAGGGAACAAAGCCTATCGCCAATTGGGGACAAGATTCCCGCACCCCTTGAAGGGTATCTCGATCCATCATACCGAGGCAACCGACAACATTCAGATGTGTCAGGCCAGGTGCCAGGTTGACGATGTGGCACAGCTGTTGACCCTGGACATTATCGATTTGCAGCAGCGTCAGACTTTGCAGATTGGGACAAAACCGAACCATATTTTCAAGCTGGGCGGCATCCAGTTTTTTCCGGTCAACCTCAGTCAGCAAGCGGGAAAAATCCAAATGCTCGACAGAGTCGCCGCATTGCGCAAGCAGAAGCAGCAAACGATCGAGAGGGATGGGCTCATTCGGGTCATTGACTACGCGAGGACGATTTCTTGCCGCTTCCTCAGCCCACATCTTACAGCTGCGATTCATTCCATTACTGCGAAGCGGGGAGATAAATGAGAGCGCATCAACCATGAATTCATTCGGTAAATTTCCTAAAGAGAAATCTGTGAGCATCTCGGCAAGTTCGGTGATCTTCGTGACCAGTGTGGGATCCAGTTGGGGATTGTTACTCACCTCGTTGGCCAGCTCCTGTAATGCTGCAACATCTCTGCCGCTGAACCCCAGGATTTCCTCTTTGAGCAGCTTGATCATCTCATTTTGCTTCTGGTTCTTATCTTCTAATGTGGCAACATTATATTCCAACCAGGCCTGCTGAAGCTTTTGACAGGGAGTTAATGAAGGTGCGGGTTGCATAAGTTCTCCTTTATATCATATGAAATTTATAACACATTCTCAGGCGCCTATTGATTCATCCGTCTGTAGAAATCGATCGCATGCCTTTCGCACTGAGATTAAATCAAACTTTTCTGCCAGAATACTAACTTTTTCGAAATTCTCTTCACAGAGAGACTCTACTAGAAACTCACAGCAAGCTCTCCTAATCTCTTCTAGGGCAGGAAGATCTGAACGGAAGGCAAATTCAAGAATGAATTGCACGTTTTTTGCATGGATGCGCAAAAGCCATTCCCTCATGCATACATCAAAAAGAAAATGGGTCTGAAAGCGATCGGCTAAAAGAGTCAGCTCTTGCAGTTCAGCCAATCTCAGAAAGATAGTATCCGTTTTTCCCGTATACAGATAATTCTTCCAAATCTCTAAGACTTTTGGACTGATCTCAGAAACATCGACAAAGCCATCCCGGCTCTCTTTCGAAAAGAGAGTTTCAAAATAAGGGCTCCTGGCAGCAAGGATTAGGCGATGAAACTTCATCTCTTGTTGACCGCTTTTCAGATGGAAATCCGTTAAGTAATCGCGCATACGTGCGGTGTGAGCATAAGGAAAAACCGTGTTGAGGCAGGGGCTGTCTTTGTGCCAGGTGATGACAATGCCCGGCTTCTCGGTCCGATGGATTTCTTTGAGATTGACGCCCATTCGGCTAAAAAGATCATTCGAATAAAATTGGATTAACTCTGGAGAGCTGGTATCGAGATTGTGTGAAATAAACGCCCTGCGCTCTCCCTGTTCCTCCGCTTTTTCAATCTGTTGTTCGATGCGCGCTTGCAGGGTTTTATACTGAACATCCAAAGACTGTTTCTGATCTTGCCAAATATGGCCTAACCCGGCCTGGCGATATGCCATGGAAAGGTCGATATAAGGTTGCTTATAATAGGTAAAAGCTGGTTTTACTGTCACAATTGCTTGATTTTGCATATACACATAATAAAATAAAGCAAAACATATCAAAAATATATTAAGATATTATAAAGAATTACAAACAATTTTAGATATATGTTGCTTGAGTTATATAGGGTTCGCCATATAATGGTGTTTGAGGTGCAGGATGAAATCAAAAGAAATGCGATGTCTATTGGACGCATTTACACCTCTGACCTTCAAAAATGTATAAATCACCCCCCCCTATTTCCTTCAAATTTGACGATAATACCCCCAATTTTGTATACTTGAAAGGG
>JAJFUZ010000357.1 GCA_021372155.1 Parachlamydia sp.
TCGTGGAAATATCGCCAAGATATTTGGCGAACTGATGACGCTGATTGAAGCAGACAAGCGAGGTAAGCAGCCAGTTGAGCTTCCATACAGCAAAGAAGATTTCCAGGTTCCCGTAAATCTTGCCATTATTGGCACAATGAACACCGCTGATCGTAGCATTGCGTTACTGGACGTTGCCTTGCGCCGGCGGTTCGCTTTTCTGGAATTATTGCCTGAGGCAGAACTACTCGATGGAATCAACGTTTCGCTAGCTGAAGAAGATGCTTTAAATATCGGAACTTGCTTGAGAAATTTGAATCAGCGCATTGTTGAACTACGTGGTGCAGATTATCAAATCGGACACAGTTATTTTCTACCACTCCAGGGGATCGCGGATGAGGCAGAAAAGCTCAATTGCTTGGACGATATTTGGAATTACCAGGTTGTACCGCTGCTCAAAGAATATTTCTATGGCCAGGTTGACCTTTTGCGCCAGGTTCTGCCTAGTTTCTTTAGCCAGGATGATGGAGGTCAACCTCAATTTGCAAGTGGTCTTGTAGCCTTGCATGGTGAAGATCTTGTCGCTGCTTTGAATAAAATTTAAGACCTGATAACGGATATGTTAATTGCCTCAGCTAGGAAGAGATGAAGATGAGATATGTTTGAATTACGGAATCTTGGATGGAATAGTTTTCAACAACTTTGTCTTACTATAGCCAGAGAAGTTCTTGGGCAAACAGTTGAATCATTTCTTGATACGAATGATGGCGGAAGAGATGGAGCCTTTACTGGTACATGGAAGCCAACCGGACAGGAAAGTCTGCAAGGTCAATTTGTGATTCAATGTAAATTTACGAACAGATTAAACCATGTAATATGTCCTTCTGACCTCGAGGATGAAGCCAACAAAGCGAAGAGACTTGTCGAGAAAGGCTATTGTGACTCCTATATACTTATGACCAACGCTGGTTTGTCTGGCACCAAAGCCGAAGATATTGAAGGTCTTTTTGGAGAGGCTGGTGTCAAACACTTTAATATTTTGGGGGCAAGTTGGATAGATCAGCAAATACGCGAAAATAAACACCTAAGAATGCTTGTTCCGCGTGTATATGGATTAGGGGATTTAAGCCAAATCCTAGATGAGCGAGCATATGCACAAGCTCGTGCAATTTTAGAATCTCTCAGGGAAGATCTTGCGAAGGTTGTAGTTACCGATGCCTATCGTAAAGCAATAACTTCTTTAGATAAATATGGTTTCGTACTGCTTACTGGTGAGCCTGCAGTTGGCAAGACAACTATTGCGTCTATGTTGGCAATGGCGGCGATCGATAATTGGAACGCATCAATATTAAAACTTGACGATCCTGAAAAAACTATCGAGCATTGGAACCCAAGCGAAATGACACAGTTTTTTTGGATCGATGATGCATTTGGTGTTTCCCAATATGAAGCTCATCTTGTCCACAATTGGAATCATATACTACCCCAAATGAATTCAATGCTTCGAAAAGGCGCCAAAATTGTGATGACTTCTCGCGATTACATTTATCACAGGGCACGTAAAGATTTAAAAGAAAGCGCATTTCCTCTTCTGCAAGAAAGCCAGGTGGTCATTGATGTTCATGATCTTTCTAAAGATGAGAAACGACAAATTCTTTATAATCACCTTAAATTAGGGGGGCAACCAAGTTCTTTCCGAGGTCAAATAAAACCTTACTTGGAAACGGTAGCTTTACATAATCGATTTATACCAGAAACTGCAAGACGGTTGTCTAATCCTTTTTTTACCAAGGACCTCTACCTAAACAAATTAAATCTTGATAATTTTGTTGAAAAACGAGAGGTTTTATTAAAAGAAATTCTCCAAGGTCTTGATCAAAATAGTAAGGCTGCTCTGGGACTCATTTATATGCGGAATGATCACTTAGAAAGTCCTATAGTCCTTCAAATTTCTGAGGAGCACGCAATTACACGACTAGGCAGCAACCTAGGAGATTGTCTCGCTGCCCTTGAAGCACTCGATGGAAGCCTGGTTCAATATTCTAGGGAAGGGGATAATCCATTCTGGCGTTTCAAACATCCAACAATTGGGGACACCTATT
>JAJFUZ010000364.1 GCA_021372155.1 Parachlamydia sp.
AGCTGGCAGTGCTTGTACCTGGTCTTGCCCTTCTAAGAATTGAACTTGCTCTGGTTCGAGAAAGGCAATTTCGCGAGGACCTAGAAGGGCAATTTCTTCTCCGCAGTTCATCTGTTTGACCTGTTCAGGTTTCAGAAGACGAACCTGGGCAGGTGAGGCCAATCGCAGATGCCGTTTGCGCAGCATGGCGGTTAGTGGGGCGGTAGCTGGCAGTGCTTGTACCTGGTCTTGCCCTTCTAAGAATTGAACTTGCTCTGGTTCGAGAAAGGCAATTTCGCGAGGACCTAGAAGGGCAATTTCTTCTCTGCAGTTCATCTGTTTGACCTGTTCAGGTTTCAGAAGACAAACCTGGGCTTCTGTGATGAATCGAAATTGCTGTTTGACCAGCAAATGCACCCGCCAAGCCTCCGCCGGAAGATCACGCACCTGGTTATTCCCAAGGTTGGAGATTTGTGAGGCACTCTGGACTAAAGGAATCTGTACAGGCAACAATTGTCTGATCCCTCGTTTGTCGAGATTGACGATCTCTTCCCTGTTTTTCATGAGCTGTATCTGAACCGGGGTCAGCAGACTAGCCTGCACAGGAGTTAGATAGCGCAGATGCTTTTCCTCCAGCCTTGCCATAAACTCACGACTGCAGGGAATTGCTTGTATCTGGCTGGGGCGCGAAATAAATGTGACATGCTCAGGACGGATGTGGGCCGTCTGTTCAACCGTTAAATGCTCTGTTAGATTAAGTGGACAATCCTTAATTTGCCTTTCATTAAGAAGTGGAACTTGCGCGGGAAGTATATGTTGGATCTGCTCCTGCTCCAACAGCGCAATCTCCTCTCGTTCATTTATCCATTGAATCTGGGAGGGGGTTAGCAGCTTTGCCTGCGCGTGAGTCAGATCGCGCAGATGCTTTTTCGCAAGCTCGGAGACGAGTGGTGCTGTTGCTGGTAGAGCTTGGACGTGATCCCGCCTTTCCAGAAATTTGACCTGGTCGGACTTTAAGTGGGCAATTTGGTGAGGTTTCAGCAGCGCTATCTCTGCGGGGCAATTCATAGATCTGATCTGCACGAGTGTCAGAAGGTGCGCCTGCGCTTCTGTGATGAATTGAAATTGCCGCTTGACCAGCCATTGCACAAGCCCGGCTTGATCTGGAAGGGCTGGTACTTGGTTATCCCCAAGATATGGGATTTGAGAAGGGCTCTCAATTAAACGAACTTGCGATAGAGCAAGCATTTTAATTCCCCGCTCGTCGAGATTGGTTATCTCTTTTCGTTTGTTCATCAGCTGTATCTGAGCTGGGGTCAGCAGACGTGCTTGCTCAGGAGTGAGATGGCGCAGGTGTTTTTTCTCCAGTTGAGCAATAAACTCAGAACTGCAAGGGATCGCTTTTATTTGACTAAAGCTCGAAATATGCGCGACATGTTCAAGACGGATATGGGGTATTTGCTCAGGGGTTAAAAACTCTGCCAGATTAACTGGACAGGCCTTAATTTGATTTGCGGTAAGGTATTTAACTTGATAGGGAAGGATATGCTTGATCTGGTTTTCGTCTAGCAATGCAATCTCTTCGGACGCAGTCATCTTTTGAATTTGAGAGGGGGTCAAAAACTTTACTTGATCTTGAGTCAGATGGCACAGATACTTCATATCCAGCTTTTCTATTAAATCTGATCTGCAGGGAATTGCTTGTATCAGGTTGGAGCGCGTAATATAAGGCACATGTTCAGGACGGATGTGTGGCATTTGCTCAGGGGATAAAAAGCCTGCCAGATTAACTGGACAGGCATTAATTTGCTTTTCAGTAAGGTGTTGAACTTGTTCGGCATGGATATGTTGGATCTGGTCTTCCGCCAGCAATGCAATCTCTTCGGGATCTTCCATCAATTGAATTTGGTAACGGGTCAAAAGCTTTGTCTGATCAGGGGTCAAATAACGAAGATGCTTTTTTTCCAATTTTTCAATAAATTCTGTTCTACAGAGAATTGCTTGTATCTGGCTGGGGCGCGAAATATAAGGCACATGTTCAGGACGGATGTGAGGTGTCAGAACGTCGCTGATATGATCGGCAAAAGCGGCCGGGCAAGCCTGAATCTGCTGCGGTGTTTTGAGGTGCTGAATTTGATGCACACTGATGTGCGCAATCAACCGTAGGGGCACGAGAGCTAGGAAAGCTTCATTGTCAATGTTCTTGAGTTGGTCGACAGTGATGTGTTCGAAGAATTCCTTGCATCTAGGATGATGTTTGGCATGCAGCTTATGAAGCTGATCGGAGGATAGTCCGGAAACTTGCATATTGGTAATCGCGAAGAGTTGATCTTCATGTAGATGGTTGACGAGCTGAAGAGGGCAAGCCTGGATCTGCGCTTCGCCTATAAGATGATTGACCTGTCCTGATTTTATGAGGGGCACTTGTGATGCAGGCAGGAGACGATCGACACAATTTTCAGCCACCTCGGCGATCTGTTCTTTGGTCTCGAGATAAGGAATCTGATCTTTATGGAGGTGTTTGACCATGCCAGGAGCCACCCAGGAGGACCAAAGGCCCCGTTTAACATTACCCTCAGCAGCAAGTTTCTCCAGTTCTCGGATCAATTGAGGACTTGTGATCTCGCGCACCTGCTCCTTTTTGATATGGATGCGCTCCAGTGCTGGCACTAAATCCAGTAGGTCGCCATGCAGCGAGCCTATCTGCTTGCCCGAGAAGGTTTTGAAGAGTTTAACGAAGAAATCTGCCTGATGATTGGCTGCATCAGAGCGGAGATTTTCGCGCTTGATGGACTTTGCCTGTGATTCGGTGAGATGATACCCAAAGTTTGGATTCATTCTTGGTAGAAGATCTGCCGGGATAGCGCTAATCTGCCAGGGCTGGTCAAAGTGATAATAAAACTCTGGATTAACAAACGGAATTAGATTGGCCTGCTGCTCTTTTAAACCCACGGCCTGTTCCAGCGAGAGACACATAATCTGATCAGGTTTAGTCAGAAAACGCACTTTCTGAACTGGAAGCCAGTGGATCTGCTCGGGAGTGAGATGGGAACAATGAAAAGCTCTAATGTTTTTGAATTGGATCTCGCTCAACTCTTTCGCTCTGGTAGGCAGGGTTGCGTCAGTCACTCCTTCCTTCTCCTTCAGATGTTTCACAGCTCTGTGTGTATCCGCATCTTCATCTTCTTTAGTTGGGTCAAGACCGAGATGTTTTACAAAGTTCGAATTGAGATTTTCGATATTTTTTCCCTGATCGAGAACTTTCGTTTTCCATGTTTCATCGAGCTTATAGTTACCTTCCCTGCTTTTTTCCCATTCTTGTCGCAGTTTACAGACAAAATAGCCGCTGTTCTGCACGTTTTTCGAATAACGTCCCACAGCCTGGGAGATAACCGACGAGGAGCAGAGGAGCAGCCGCTGCTTTTCATTCCGGCAGCATTTGAGTTTCAGAAACTTGATTTTGAGCTCTGTACGGTTCGACAGCCATTTTTCTGTCAGGTCGCGATTGACTTCATCATCCAGATAGTCAATGTGGCCTGCGAACGCATTGATTTCGAGCAGCCCTTTAGCGATTTTCTCATCATCGTTGGGAAACTCATCCATTCTCTTTCCTTTCGCCAAAAGGGTACCATCTGGTTGAATTAGCCAGGCACCACGAGCGGCTTCAGGGTCTTTCTGGTAAAGTGTTGTCAGATGCTGTTGTACATCATTTGCCTGAAGCTGGGATAAAATGAGAAACCGCAGCTGCCTATCCTCTCCGAGCAAAACCAGAATCTGCTTCGGAGGACGCTGCAGACTATGAAATACCGGCAACAGCATTTTGGTTCCGGCAGTATGAAAATAGACGTCTGTCCCATAAATGGGGGCGTCGAAGGCATCCGCATAGCAGCCTATTTTATCGTCGACGTCGCAGTGATACAGTCCCAACTGCTTTTTCAATGAAGTAATGTTGTTGGCTTCAGCAGGATTCTGGCGCATATTGCAAAGGAGAGCTTGAAAGGCTTCCTGCGTCATCGGTTTTTCCGGATGGATTTCGGGATCGACCGGATATTCATACTGAGTAAGCTCAAGCTCGACCTCTTGTTCAATCTCCACAAGCATGTCGACGACGGACTCGCGATCGACCAGCTGTTCGACCACATGTTGGAAGTCAAAGTTGCGTGAAATATCTTTTGAGAGCCGAGGTAAGTATTTGCAGGCATCAATCCGTTCTACAAGCCGTTTGGAATCATCTTCTACTGCTTTGAGGATCTTTGAATCATTAGTACAGCTTTTAAATTCTTCCAGTTGTTTACTCAGCATCTTCTTCAGAGAGATTTTAGGATCCTTCAAAGTCTTTAACCGACCGTATTGCTTGAAAGGCTCAGGTTTGTAATAATGAGTGAAAAAACGCTGCATCCTATCAACCAGCCGGGCATAGTTCTCATCAAACTCGCCTCGCAAGTTAGCCTCGCGGATAGCCTTGACTGCCTGTCTGCGGAAAATGTGGTTGACCTGCTTGACAAAGTAGCGTACCGTGGCCTGGGCGCCCCGGACCGCCTGGTCGGCAGCCTCTTGTAGAATGATATCGTATTCCGTCTTGCCTTGATTGAAAATCGAACGGCGCGCCTCTTTATTGACAACCAGGAACACATCCTGCTCGTAAAGGTAATCGCGACAGCGAAGCCTGGTTTGCGTGTCTGTACAGAGCAGCCCCTTTTTGTCATAGGTTTTAAGCCCTAAAGCATTCGAAAGAAGCTTCACATCGGTCCCTTTGCAATGGAGCTCATCAATATAGATGACAAAATTCTCGCGAGAAAGCCCGAAGCTTTTTAAATTACTCACCGTCGAGCTTCCGATCCTGACAGGTTCGGCGCTGCCTTTGCGGAAGGCATAAAGTGTGTTAGGCATTTTTTCATCCTTCTCTCCTTTGCAATTCTCATTGTCCATTTTTCGACCATCGATGTGGAAGAAAAGGACCGCATCGATGTTTGGATCTACCTTTTTCAGGTTATCGTGAAGATCTTTTTCTTCGTTTTGTTTCGCCTGGATGAAATGCATCCAAGCTTTGGCAACATCACTATTGCTTCCGAAGCCTTTGAAGAGAGCATCGGAGTCAGCGAAGCAGCGCAGGCTAAAGAATTGAGGGTGTTTGTTGTAAATCTCCTCCAGAAAGCAGCGCATGGTCATTGGCTCTTTGTTTTCGCTTCCGGTAAAATCGATTTCAATGATTTTGCTGCTGGATGACCTTTTAGCTGCCATATGAAGAATGCGCCCTTCGCCGCCCACTCGTGGCTCGCGCCGGTCATAGCCAGGGAGATTCCAGGGCGTGGCGGTCATCGTACGCGTCGAGTGGCACAGATCCATCAGCGCAAAGCCGTCATTTGTCAGCCTTTCGGATGCGTAAGTGGCATCGAGAAATACTTTAGGAAAGTGCCATTCTAATAACTTTTCTGGGTCTTTGCTGATGGTAGCTATTGCCTCTTCGATTTTGCCCATTTGGTCGAGCTCATTCAAGGTAATGCCAAAGAGGCTTTTAAATTCATACCATTCCGCTGTTTCATCCAGTTTTTCTCGATTGCGGTCGACATAGTAATGTGCAGAGGTCAGATACTGGTTTGCCGTCTCATAAATCTGATCACGAGATGGCTTGTAAGCTGCCCCAAATTGATAATGGCTGGCGGCCGTTACCCACTCGTTTCCAAATTCATTGTTTTTTGGAGCAGGGGCGTTGACACCGCGATAAGGAATGATTTTATGCTGCAATTCGGCGATTAGCGACTGTCCATAGTTCCTTCCACCCATCTTCCCAAGAGTGGTCTTGACCAACTCGGTCAAAAATTGTTTTGTCTGAGCGATCAAGTCGGCAGCCTCCCTCTGATTCTCTGTGCCTTGTGAGAGCTTCTTCAAATGTCTCAAAAAGGTTATATCATCAAGAGCTTGGGCTATCGGATAGTCTTTCAAATTGGAATTGGTCCTGATCTGCTCATCACCGATCGCCTGGTTACTGTCGGCCAGTTTCTGAAGGCAGGGTGGTATTTTTCCAGAAGCATAGCGCACAAAGGCTTTCTTGGCTTCTTCTGAAGAGGGGATTTGAGAAGAGATAGCCTTCACATTACGTATGACTTCGCGGGCGATGATCGGAACGACATATTCCTGGTACGTTGTCTCGCTGAGAAGGGACTGGTTATTGGTCGTTAGGCGAACAAGATCGCGCATAGTGGGATTTTTATCCAATGTGTCAACTCGGATCTTGTCACTGATCAATGTTTTGTAAATGGTTAACATGAGATGGTTGGAGGGGGCGTCAACTGGAATTCTCGATCCGTCGACATAAGTCAATTCCATATTGCAGTCAAGGATCTGGTCCGCTTCGTCGAGCAGGCTGTCAGCATTCTCGGATGTAAAAGTCAACTGCCGGGCAATCAATTTGGCTTTCGCGCCCAGTTCCAGAATGTTGTTAGCGATTCCCTGGCTTCTGGCTTTCAAGGCTTCTTGCAATTGCGCCGATTGCGAGCGGGATGCTTCCATCTGTTTGCCGACTTTCTCATTAGTCAGGATATGGCTGTGGATCCGGCGTGCTAGACTCAGCTCTTCCAGCTCCATCCCCTGCAGTGTGAATGCGGATAAGATAATGGGCATCTGCTTGTTAGCAGCCTGTGCCAGTAGCATCTCTGTTTCCTTGAGGCGGTGGAGAGTGTAATCCTCCCGACTTAGATCAAGGGCGATGACCTCTTTGCCAAAGCTCTGCAACATCGCTTCGCTGAAATTCATGCTGAACGTTTTAAAAAGAGAGGGAGGAACGATAAAGAAGCCGATACGCTTTTTACCGTCGACTGTGCGACAAGTAGCTAGGTAGAGGATAATGGTCCCAAGGATGGCTGTTTTTCCGCCTCCCATGATGAGCTGGATCACAATCTCTTTGAACTTGCTGCAATCGCTCTCTTCCACCTCCAGCATCTTTTTAATCAGGTCGACCTGAATCTCAAAGGGAATATCGCCTTTCTGCCCACAGAAGACCCTGAAAGCCACGTGAGTTGGATCATCAAATCCTGATTTGGCAAAATGATAGCGGCCGTCCAGAATGGATTCCAGATTTACACAGAGGGAACGGCGTGGCGCATCGGCCTTTTGGCTGCCTGGATGACCCTCTATATCAGAATCCAAGCTTTGAATTTCCCTGACAATGTCTCTCGCTTTGGCAAGTTGAGCCTCGTGCGATTTAAGGTCAAGCCACCTAAGTGTGAGGTCGGCAACCTCTTGTATTCTTTCTGGGGCCAAAAGGTTAGGATTTCTGGATATATAGAAGCGTGAATCAAATGACAGAAGGCACTCGACGCAATCATGCAATGTCATCAGCTTCTCAGCTTTGCCCCCAATGCGCGCAAACTCGCTGAGGCGCTGCAGCTCATCATCGCTGCGCTGATTGGCCTTACATAGAAGCAAATTTTGCGTTGCTTGCCTTGCCTTCGCAACCTCGTCGTGAGCCTTTTGGATTGAAGCGAGCAACGAGGCGGTTTTTTCTTTTGGCAGCGTTTTGACTTGATCAGCGTTATTCGTTTTCTTGCCTTCTTCATATTCTTTCTGCAAACTTTCTAGATAAGCTTCCAAAGACTTCTTATAGATCTTTTGGTCTTCGGCTAAGAGTTTGTCTGGCAGAACAAAAGAGAAATCCTCGTATTCTGTTTTGGCTTTTTTCTCCCATTCCCTATCCGGAACTAACTGTTCTTTCAACTCATCGAATTGCTGCCATCTTTCCGATAGATCTTGAAAGGTCACTTTTATAGGAACCGGTTCAGGGCTAACATCAGAGGGTTTGTACTCTTTGGCATGGAAAAGATCAGATGATGCTGGGTAGTGCGATGATCGGTTTATGTTTCTATATCGATAGTGATTAGCATCGAAGGGGGGAATTTTTGATGGACACGGTTTGCTGCTAGAGGTGTAGCAATCCTGAATGGCTTTTAAAGAAAGATATTTCCGATATTTCTGATTCAGTTCATGAGGTCTTTCAAACAAAACATCGTCGATCATCGGTTGATAAACATCTGCTTGTACGAGAATCATAATCATACAATCGAGATGGGGTGTGTCCCTAAAGAAAAAATTATCCCTCCACATTTTTAAGCGAAACAACATTTCCAAAATTTGATCTTTGTTATTGCTTCGTGCAGTTTCAAGCACTTCTAGGAACAGTTTGCCGTTTCTTTCAAGTGTGATATCTTCAGGCACCCGTGTGATGGGATAGGTGTGTGTCGCTTTTGGAATGAACTTGTCAAGCCCCTTCTCGATCCAACCAAGTATCTCATCGAGTTTTAGCGTGTAAGCTGCAATTTTGGAATTTTCGATTGAAGCGGGATCCAAAATAGTAGGATCCACTAGCTCGACTTTTGGAGCTAAAGGTCGGAGATGCTCGGTTCTTGGATATCGGGAAGTGCTGACCCAAGCTTGTTGTTGCTGGTGGCTGTTTCCTTTTAGCCTTTCGGTACAATCGTACAAGATTCCCAAAAAGCCAACAATCTTATTCTCTTTGCTTTTCTCCAGTCCTTCGCTGATGATCAGGTTTAAAAGGGAAAGCTCCTCCGCGGTCTCCATGCGACACGTAATCGAAAGATTGTTTGCTCCCTGCAATAGGCAAGGAAGATCTTGGATGAGCAACCTCAACCGTTCGATAGCCTCGTCATCATCTTTATCGAAATACTCTTCGACCGGCTCATTCGACTCCTGCTGTTTTTGTCTGACCATAAGTTTAAATGCATAAAGCCTAACTATCTTGAAATCAGGATGATCGTGATGAATTTTCAGATCTATGATGTTCCCTAATACGGCAATTGAGGTCTTCGAAATCATATCAATCGGCTTTACACTGGACAAAAGTCGCACCGCCTCTTCAGCTTTTTTTTGTGAGAGATAAACGTAGGCTAAATAGAGCTTGCTCTCTACAGATTTGGGCACTACTCTTCCATCTTCAACCTGGTAAAGAAAATAGAGTTCGCTGCCTGTGATTAATTGTGCACGGTTTTGCGCTTTTTCTCCTTTGCGAGCCTTTTTTATGATGAACGGATTGTCGATCTCCAGCTCTCCATCAGCAATAATCGTCTTATTTTGCGCGACAATGCGCCGGAAAGGCAAAATCAAAAGCCCTGAGTTGGGTTTAGGGTCCTTGACATGTGTCAAGAACAGATAGTTCTCAATTGTTCCTAGCAAAACTTTTGGCATGCAGCTGGGGATTTTGTACTCTCGGTTTTCGGAAAAGAGGTAATGATCCCCATGCTCAAAAAAAACAAGCGGATTTCCATCGATAGATCGATAGCGCTTGAACACTAGCGTGATAAGACGTTCATGAAGATCTCGGTAAGTGACAATATTATTGGGCAAGTCAAAGCGCAGCAGACCTTCCAGAGGTGCGCGATCGCCTTGTTTCTTGGTATCAAGATAATCGAGCCTCAAACCATCTGGCATGGGTGCTCCAGTCGCGGGATCAGCTTCAAGGATCAAGCCATTATCTAGCATGACATAGGCGATCTGATGGGAGGACAGGCGGCAGAAAAAGCCCTGAATGGCAAAACCTTTGATATCGATTGCTTTTTCATCTGGCGACCAATAGCTAAAATCGCAGGCTAGCGGTTTTGGAACACCTTCAAGAAGCTCTTCTGGAGAGCGATACTGTAACCAGCGGTCGGTTCCGGGAATTATCTGGGATTCGAAATAATAAGCCTGCTTTAAATATACTGGCTGGGATTTAGGCGTTATCCTGAAATAACCTTTATTTGGATGAGTAAAATGGACTCTTTGTTGGCCGATCTCCCTGTAGTCAAATCCAGTCTCGTTCGGAAAAAGACGCTCGAAGGGTTCGGTGGCTTCCCAGGGAAATTTTTCATCGACCCCCTTGATTTGGCCTTCGGTATGGTAAAGCTGGCCCATAGTTAGATTGATTTTCCAATCTCCCCTGCTGATGTAGGGAAGTCTCAAGCTGTCGTCTATCTTCCACTGGTTGAACTCGGATTTATCCCCAGAAATCGTTTGAGTATCTACCGTTTTTTCGATGTTGAGAAGCCTGAAGATCGCAGTGCCAAGCTGGTTGCAAAATTGTGGTTCTTGAAGGCGCGTCCATAAATGGCAGGTAAGGTTCATGAGCGCTGTTGTAGACAGGTACTCGATGAATGGGGAGCGCCATTTGCTGTTAAGCGGGGGATGCAGTTTCCAGAGGATCCAGCTTGCAAAGGTGTCAGCATAATCATCATCGCTGTGTGCAGGCTTTAGAGTATTAAAGACAATACGGTACAGATAAAGGATGCTCTTTTCCTGATTGCTCAGTTTAACCCTTTTGATCCAGAGATCCAGTTGCAGGAGCTGACAAAACTGCTCAGCCTTTTCAGCTTTGCCTCCATCGTGTAAATACTTGCTCAAGAAAAAACTCAATTCAAAAAAGAATAGCCCTCCTTCTAGTGGATTTTCCTCGCCTAAACAATTGCTTAGTCCTTTATTAATAAAACCACTGGCATGTTCTTGCAAGGCAATGTTTGATAGGATCAGGTCGCCGAACCCGAGCTCAAGTTTATCGTTATTTTCCATTGCA
>JAJFUZ010000384.1 GCA_021372155.1 Parachlamydia sp.
GGCAAGAGAGCGCATCTTGTTCGAAAACCTGACGCCGCTCTATCCCAGCAAGCGCATCGTCATGGAGACGACGAAGGAGTGCCTGTCGATGCGCGTGCTCGACCTCGCCGCCCCAATCGGCAAGGGCCAGCGCGGCCTGATCGTTGCTCCACCGCGAACCGGTAAAACAATCATCCTCCAGAACATCGCCCACGCCATCGCCATCAACAACCCGGAAGTCATCCTCATCGTGCTGCTCATCGACGAACGTCCCGAAGAGGTGACCGACATGCAGCGCATCGTCAAAGGCGAGGTAATCGCCTCCACCTTCGACGAACCACCTGAAAGGCACGTCCAGGTCGCTGAGATGGCCATTGAAAAGGCGCGCCGCCTCGTCGAGCATGGCAATGATGTCGTCATCCTCCTCGACTCTATCACGCGCCTTGCACGCGCCTACAACACGATCCAGCCCCATTCGGGCAAGATCCTGACAGGCGGTATTGACGCCAATGCCCTCCACAAGCCCAAGCGCTTCTTCGGTGCTGCCAGAAACATTGAACAGGGCGGCTCGCTGACCATCATCGCCACCGCGCTGATCGACACCGGCTCGCGCATGGACGAGGTCATCTTCGAAGAGTTCAAGGGTACGGGCAACATGGAGCTCGTCCTCGACCGTCGCCTCGCCGACCGACGCATCTGGCCCTCCATCGACCTCATCAAGTCCGGCACGCGTAAAGAGGAGCTTCTTTACCACCCCAACGAGCTTGAGAAGATCTATGTCCTGCGCCAGGCGATCGCCGACCTTGCTGCGCTCGATGCGATGAACCTCCTGCTCAACCGCCTCAAAAAGACTAACAGCAACGTCGAATTCCTGCTTTCAATGAAGGAATAAATCTGAATTCACCACCTTCACGGACGAAGGTGGTGTTCCAATTTTACACAATGGAGTAAACATGTTTCCCCCGCCTGTCGGCCAACCTATTTTTCCACATCTTACCCAAGGTCTTCCAGCCGCATTTCCTGCACCTGTTCAGGAAGTTCCGACCGGAGCAGGCATGGATGATCAACAGATGGCCGATATATTAGAAAAGTTTGGATTCAACAAATTGTTAGAAGAAATGGCAGCAAAAGAAGCGGCGCAATGCAGGGAAGAAAACAAGGTACAAAAAAATTTCCCTGCTATTTTCAAAATGATGGAACAGGTCTGCGTCAGGAGTGCGGAGGGTCTGCTGAGCCAAAGCCCTCAGTTGACTTTCCAGAAACAAGAAGTTCACCTCAGCAAGTTAGTCGATCTGAAGCAAAAATCCGATCAAGAAAAGGCTGAGTTTTACGCGGCTGTCATGCAGCTCATTGCCTTTGAGCTGGAATATCTGCAAATGAGCCATCGTTACAATGAATCTGCTACCCGCAGTAAAATACTGCAAGATATCTTTATTAAAATGGGCGGTGAGTTTGTTGGTCGCAGCCCCGTCGTTTCCACAATCGACGTCAGTTTTTTCTTGCATTCAACGGCTGGATTTGCCTGTTATATGCGCTATACTAAAAAAGTGTCAACAAACCCAGATCTTCTGCTAGCTCTCCAAGATAAAGGGGTTTTTAGCAGGCTCCGTCATAGCAAAGATCCCGCTGTGAAAGGGCAAATGGCCGTGCTAAAGATGTGCTGAGATAGGTCGGAAGAAGAATGGCGATGATCGCCAAAATCATGCCTGCAAAGCCTAGCACCGCGATGAAGGCATTTGGGATGGCGATCACCGCAAGATAGGCCGGTCCGATTGTTGCGACCGAAGAGACGCTGCTGCGCATCCCCTCAGCGTGGATGGAGCGTCGCAGCATGCCTTTCAGGGACTCAAGCAGGCCGACGCCTACGCCAAGGATAGAGGTCACGATGGCAAGCAGGGATATCGCCCAAACCAGCAGTTGCACCGTCTCCCAGTTGGCGATTCCGCTTAGCACCTGAATCAGCTCGCCCACTGCCGCAGTCCCCTGAACCATCTCACCATAAAAGCCAGGATTTTCATGATGGACGACGCTCATCACGCTGCACGTCCAGGCGATGTAGACGATTGCAGGGATCGCGCTTCCCCAAAAGAAGGCCTGTTTGAGCCTCTTGGCATCCTTATGGCAATAGTTGGTCAGCGTATGGAAGATGACCTGGAAGCCAAAGGAGGTGAAGACAACGGGCAGCACTGCCAGCCATGCCTTCCAATCGTGACACTGAACCCCAAGCCAGGGAAGGTTTGTCCATTCTATCGAAAGGAGGAGACACACGATTAGAACGATCACCACCCCCAACAGACCGGTGAACAGCACACGATTGAGATAATCGATCCACGCGAGGGGACAGAGCAAAATGAGTGCCGCGGCAAGCGCAAATCCAGTCGCCACATACTCCAAAGATGCCTCTATGGCCCACCGGGATTCCAGCCACTCCTTCGCGACCGAGGAGCCTCCGTATAGGAACACGGCAAGCAGCGCATACGAAAGCAGCTTGAGGATCAAGATTCCCGACCATTCCGCTGAGCAGCATGCGAATTTCCTTCCCAGTTCTCCCAAAGGGAGTCCCTCACCTGCTTGCAGGTTCAGCTCCAGATTGATCAGCGAAGTGTAGTACATCAGATACCAGATCCCCAGCATCAGCAGCAGGCTCGGCAACAGCCCCATTTGGGCTAACACCAGGGGAAGCGCGATCATCCCGCTTCCGATGCAGGTGCCTGCGACAAGAAGAATTGCTCCCATATTTTTCATGATTAACCTGCCGTGGAGAGTGTGAAAGGACTCACAGGAACCCTATTGCCCGCCAGGATTTGCGACCAGTGGTTAAGCATGCTGTAGACTGTCGTTATGGCATTGGATTTCTGGATGCAGCCCCTTGGCAGCAGCTCCTGACTGACTAGTCCAGCCTCCATCAGCCTGGAGCACACTTCCGCGACCCCCTTCCAATGGTTCGCTTCCCCCTTGCCGAGAAGGCAGATATCCTTGATTGGCTTCTGCTCTGTCACTTGGACCACGTAGCGGCGATCCTGCGGATAGGCTGTGTAGGGGCAACTCTCTTTCAGATTGACATGTTTAGCGTTGACGAGATGTTTCAGGCCTGCCTTGGCATACAGGTATTGCATGCTAAGGTCTGGACAGACCAATTGGCAGAAGCGGTCGAATTTCAACTCATCCCAGGATTGAGCGTTCGCATGTTTGATGGAATTGAGCCATCCAACTTTTACTCCTACTCCACGATGCCTGTGCAGGCAGGCTGTGATGGCCGTCTGGGTGCGCATATAGGCATGGTGCACGCGGTCTTCCACTTCCATGCGGTGCATGAGAGGCGAACGATCCACGTTCTCCAATGCCTCGGCATATGGGGGAGATTGTTCAAGCTCCGAAGACAGCACGATCTCTGACTCCATCTTCAGCAGGCGCAGCAGTGGCTCCAGGCTCCTTTTGTAAATCTGAACAATCTGTTCCACCTTGTTCCTGTCGGCCCCTTCGCGCAGGGCCATACTGTCTGCAATCAGAATAATGACTTTGGGAGATCGTTCTCGATGAGTCTCTTGGATGGTTGCCTGGAGCAGTTTTGCAGCCAGCAGCATCTGCATGACATCGACTGGCAATCCGTGACTCAAGCCCTGTTTCAAAGACCATAAGCCAATGCCCATGTAGAGATTGGAATGATCGGGTTTTAAGGGCCTAAGATCCGCGCTATTGTAAGTGACCACTGATAAATCCTGTGGATTAACTCTTTGAATATTCATTTTCCTCCAACATACAGCAATACCCGCTGAAAAATTCTCCGGATAAAAGTCCATATCCGTGATCTTTTTTTGTCGCCCTGCTTCGACAACCCCTGCGGGGTTGCCTGCATCGGTCGTCAAAAAAATCTCTACGGATCTGGACTTTTCCGTGAGAATTTTTTAAGCGGGAACTGCTGTACAGCATATTTTTTAAATTTAAAATCAACATTTGATTAGTTTTATGTTTTTAGGACTGACTCTTATATAATGATGCAATCCAGGGTATAGCGAACAGTTGACGAAGGCGATGCCGCGCTCTCTGGCCATGGCGCAAAAATGGTCCGCATCCCGAAACCGTTTCGGCACTTTCGCGATGAAGTGCTGTCCCTGCGAGGCGACCACATCAAAGCCCAGGCGGCTCATGGCTTTCATCAGCCACGTCTTTTCCCTATAGTTGTAGGCGATCGACCTTTGAAGATGCTCCGTATCTTCCAGGGCCGCAATCGCAGCCGCAATCGCCAGCGAGCTCACGCGATAGGAGCGCAGACTGCGTTTCATTCGGGCAATCATGTGTGGCTGAGCTACGCTGTATCCGATGCGAAGACCAGCAAGCCCATAGGCTTTGGAGAAGGACTTCACCACGATGAGGTTTTCGGGCATCTTCTGACAAATCGCCGTGCGGCCAATCCAATCCCCACCGGCTTCTGACACAAGCACGGGCACAGGAGACTGTTCGGAAAGCCAGACGATCTCCTGAATGGCTGTCCACATCCCTGTGGGATTGTTGGGATTGCAGAGATGAATCAGGCGAGTCTCTGAAGAACAGGCTTCCAGCAACCTCTGAAGGTTGATCGAAAAGTCCGGATTCAAAGGCACCTCTGACACAGTGCCCTGCAAGGTCTCCATCCGGGCAACCGACTCAGGGAACGTGGTGTTAGGGGCCACGATATTTTTTCCTAAAGCCAGAACCTGCAGGTAATCTTCCAGCAGTCCATTAGCGCCGGCACCAAGCAGAATGCACTCTTCTGAAATACCGTGACGCCGGGCAATCCTGGCGATCAGCTGCTTTTCCTCAATCGGGTATTGATGCGAAGCTGTTGCCGACCGACGGATGGCGCGAATGACTCCCGGGGAAGGTCCTAAGCGGTTTTCAGATAAGGTCAGATCGATTTCCGCACGCTCTGCAATAGCATACGTGTGAACATGTAAATTCATAAAAATTCCTTTCAGTGACAAATAAATATTTTAAAATAACAGTGAAATCATGCTGGCTGCATGAGAGCTAATTATTAGCTAAAAAAGGGACTAAATCGGAAAAATGGATAGGAAGAGGAATAGACAGCTTGCGACTGCATAGAGATAGGAAGGGAATGAG
>JAJFUZ010000389.1 GCA_021372155.1 Parachlamydia sp.
CAAAAAGGTTTACGGCGATGAGCATCCCGATGTGGCCTTAACACTAAGCGAGCTGGGCTCAGTTTACAGTGACATAGGTGAGGCAACTAAAGGTTTGGCTATGATTGAGGAGGCTCTTCGTATTAATCAAAAATGCTATGAAACCCATCCTGCCATTGCAAGGGCTTTACGGCATCTGGGCTCTACCTACAGGAATCTAGGAGATACGAAGAAAGCACGTGAACATTTCGAAGCCTCTCGCAAAATGTATCTGCAGTTCTATGACCCAGCCCATCCTGATATCAAGGCGGTTGTGAAAAACATTGAGGAACTGACTAAGGCAACATCCTGAAGAAATCCTTCTTTGCATTGTCATCTCATTTGCATTTTCAAAAAGGACGTCAAGTTGTAAGATCCCTCTATCCTTTCAGCGAGGCATTCGATGCACGAAAAGACCAAGACTCAAGTCACTTATGAAAAGCTCTGCGAAGTCATACCTGGCGGGGTGAACTCGCCCATACGCTCTTGCCGCGCGGTTGGGCAGTTGCCTTTAATTCCAGAACGCGGAATTGGCGATCTCGTCTATGATATCGATGGCAACTGCTTCATCGATTATTGCGGTTCATGGGGACCGCTGATTCATGGGCATGCCGACCCTGAAATTTTGGAGGCAGTTCAGCGAAAGATGATGCTTGGCACGACTTTCGGGATGACTACGGCAGTTGAAGAGCAGCTGGCGCGCGCCATTATCACGCTTGTCCCTTCGGTGGAGAAGATCCGCTTTGTCTCTTCGGGCACGGAGGCGACCATGAGCGCCGCGCGTTTGGCCA
The DNA here is from genome assembly GCA_021372155.1 of Parachlamydia sp. GTDB lineage: Bacteria > Chlamydiota > Chlamydiia > Chlamydiales > Parachlamydiaceae > JAJFUZ01. The sequence goes on from JAJFUZ010000389.1 coordinate 810, forward strand.
GGGGGTTTACAGGAAAGTCAATCATTGTCAAGTTCACAGGGCACTTTCACGGCCACAACGATATTTTCTTGATCAAAGCTGGCTCTGGCGTCACTGGGTTGAACGCGACTTCTACTTCGGCTGGAATTCCTGACGAAATTCTTCGCCATACGGCCTGTCTGCCCTTTAACGATCTGAATCAGACACGGGCCTATCTCCAGGCTCATCGCGACTCCATAGCGGCGGTCATATTGGAACCTGTGGCTTGCAATATGGGTGTGGTCCCGACTCAACCTGCATTGATGAAGATGCTGCGCGAAGAGACAGAGAAGATGGGCGCTTTGCTTATTTTCGACGAGGTGATTACAGGGTTTCGGCTGGGGCTGCGGGGGGCGCAAGGGATTTATGCTGAAAAACCCGATTTGACATGCTTTGGCAAGATTATTGGGGGTGGGTTTCCTGCCGCTGCGTTTGGAGGCAGGCGGGAGATTATGGATCATCTGGCTCCCATTGGAAAGGTCTATCAATCGGGGACATTGTCGGGCAATCCTGTGGCGATGGAGGCGGGGCTCACAGCACTTAAAAAGCTTGAGCGCCGCGGCTTTTATGAGGAGCTGGAGGCAAAGGCGAACATCATCACCGAGCCTGTGCGCGAGTGGCTGAATGCGCACGAGCAGATTCCCGTTGGGCTTCAACAGGTTGGATCGCTCTTTACCCTGTTCTTTGGAAGGAGGAGCGTGCAAAGCATGGAAGAGGGACAGAGTCTAGACCTTGAAGGGTTCGCCCGCTTTTTCCGCTATCTCTTTTCCCATGGCGTCTATGCGCCGCCTCTCCAGTATGAAGCCTGGTTTGTGTCGATGGCGCATGAAGAGAAAAATCTCTGCAAAACGCGCGATCTGATCCTTCAATACCTCAATTCAATGGTGTGAGTCCACCGGATTCGCGTTCTGCGCAAGTTGCCTACTTTTAATCAAGTATGCCAACTTGCGCAGAATGCGAACCGATGGACAAATCATCGAACTTGCTCTCCAAAGCGAGTTTTGCAATTAGCTCATCTATTGCATTTTCTTTATTTGGGCGCCGTGTTATTATCTTGTCCCATATAAAGAAGTAGGAGCTTGAGCCGCATGCGTCGATCGATCTGTTACTGCGAGCCCAGCCAGGCACGCGCTGGGGAGACAAATACCTGGAAATTCATGTTCACGACAGCGTCGACATTGCCGAAGGGCACTCGACTCAAATTCGATCTTCAGAGCAAGGGCAGAGACATCGATTGGGAAGTTCCCACCCCCAACCTGAAAAAAGGAAGCAATGTCATCTTTGGTCAGCTCGACAATGGTAAAGTCGTGCAAGCGAAAGAACTGGAAAAGCCCGATAGCTTTACACCTGATTATGAATTCATTTTGCCATCTGAGATTGAAGCAGGAGAGAACTTCACAATTGTGGTGGGGGCTCCACAGGCTGGCCAGCAGGCTGCAAAGAAAAACGGCACCCGCGCCCAGACGCATGCGCAGCGCCGTCGCTCATTCAACTTGTTAATCGATCCTACGGGAAAAGGGCGCTATGGCGACCCCGAAACTTTCAATTTAGACATTCGTGGCAGCGATCTGAGCACCATCCGCGTTCTTGCTCCCTCCTTTGTCATGCGCAACAAGCGTTTTGATGTCATTGTGCGCTTTGAAGATGAATATGGTAACCTCACCAGCAGCGCCCCTGATGATACCCTGATTGAGCTGTCGCATGAGCATCTGAGAGAGAACCTCAACTGGAAGTTGTTTGTACCTGAGACTGGCTTTATCACCCTTCCCAACCTCTATTTTAATGAGCCAGGGATCTATACGATCCAGCTGCGCAACAGTGCCACAAAAGAGGTCTTCCGTTCATCGCCGATCAAATGTTTCAGCGACAATGATAAGAACCTCTTCTGGGGCTTGCTGCACGGGGAATCAGACCGCATCGATTCCACGGAAAACATCGAAAGCTGTCTGCGCCATTTCCGCGACGAGCGTGCTCTCAATTTCTATTCCGCCTCGCCTTTTGAAAGTGCTGAGGAGACATCCAATGACATCTGGAAGCTCATTGTCCAGAACGTGCAGGAATTCGACGAAGCAGACCGCTTCACGACATTTCTTGGCTTTCAGTGGGCTGGTGAGCCAGGTACGGAAGGTGTGCGCCAGATCCTTTATACCAAGGACAGCAAGCAGATTCTGCGGCGCAAAGATGTCAAATATAACCAGCTCAAGAAGATGTACAAGAGCTTTTCTCCCAAAGAGATGATCTCCATCCCCTGCTTCACTATGGCTAAGGGGTATGAATATAATTTTAAGGATTTCGACCCCGATTTTGAGCGCGTTGTCGAGATCTACAACTCCTGGGGTTCATCGGAATGCTCCAAAAAAGAGGGCAATCCCATCCCCATTCAATGCGAAAGCAAAAAGGGGATCAACGAAAGCGCTGAAGGCTCCATTCAGAAGGCCCTTCTTCGCAACTTGCGATTTGGCTTTGTCGCTGGAGGCCTCGATGATCGAGGAGTCTACATGGGCCTTTACGAAGAGGGACAGGAGCAGTATCCGCCTGGTTTGACAGCTATCATCGCCCCTGAATATACGCGGTCATCCGTTGCAGAAGCTCTCTATAACCGCTCCTGCTACGCCACAACGGGCGAGAGAATCCTTGTCGGTATCTATCTTGCTGGAGCCCAGATGGGTAAAGAGATCAATACAGCTGAAAAGCCTGGATTGCTGGTCAATCGCCACCTGTCAGGCTATGTGGCCGGAACGACCAATATCCAGACGATCGAACTGATCCGCAATGGCAAAGTCATCCAAACGTTCGAATGCGATGGTTATGCGATGGAATTTGCCTATGATGACATGATCGCTCTAGACAAGGTGGTCATCGATGCCAAGGATAAAAAGCCGCCTTTCGTCTTTTACTACCTGCGCATCACCCAAGAAGATGGGCATATGGCCTGGAGCTCTCCGATCTGGGTCGATCTTGTGCCTCCTCAGCCAGGCGTCAAGGCACAGCCAAAAAAAGTTGTTAAGACTCAGCCTGTCATAGACTTCAATATCGATGAGGAAGAAGAGGAAGAGGAAGAAGATTTCGACGATGATGAAGAGTAGAAGAAGTGTGATGCGCCGCTAAACGCATCACACTTAAGAGAGTTTCCGTTATTCTTGATCCGCGCCGCCGTCAGCTTCTTTGTCGTGAGGGATTGGGCCAAATGGGAAAGCTTTAGGGGATTCTGAGCATCCTACCAAAGTGCCCATCACCAGTGCCAGCATCATCGCCTTGACGAAATGTGATTTCATCGCATCCTCCTGCGTTAAAAATATTTTTGACTTCATCCGACCCTTAGCACGCCTGAATTTCTGAATCAACTAAAATAGTAAATGTTCGCCACCCCTTCCCTCTTCTGGGAGGCTGCGACGAGCAATCTGCCCAGCTTCCCTCGTCGGCAATAGCGCTTCGGCTATTGCCTCCTCGTGAATCTGGCCATCTTGCACGTCTCGCTCTCCCATAAAAGGGTGGGGGTGGTGAACATTTACCTAAAATTCATTTTCCTGTTATGATTTTCCCCACTAACTAAAGGACATGTCATGCATACATTTGTTTTCGGACTGACACTTTTTTTTGGCCTTGCCGTAACGCTTCTGGCTTCCGCGCAAGGGACGTCTATCCAGCAAAAAGTTATTATCCTGCTGGGGCCTCCAGGCGCGGGTAAAGGAACTCAGGCTGTGCGGCTATCAAAAGAGCTGGGACTCCCACATATTTCCAGCGGAGATCTCCTCCGCGAAAACGTCAGCAAAGGAACCGATCTCGGCAAGAAGGCGAAAACCTATATGGACGCAGGACAGCTTGTCCCTGACAGCCTTGTTCTGGATATGCTCTGGGATCGCGTCTCGAAGCCAGATAGCGCCAAAGGCTACCTTCTGGATGGGATGCCCCGCACGATTCCGCAGGCAAAAGCGATCGACGAGCATCTTGCAAATGCCCAGCTCATCGTTCTTAATTTAGATGTGGATGATAATGTCTTAGTCAAGCGCCTCTTATCCCGCGTCAGCGAATCAGGTGCAAAGCGCAGCGATGATCAACCAGAAGTGATTCAAAATCGTCTCAAAGTCTACCATGAGCAGACTAAGCCATTGATCAGCTATTATCAGCAGAAGGGTGTCCTGAAGACTGTCAATGGGGATGAGACGCCCGACAACGTCTTCAAGAGCCTCTTGAATGCTTATAAGGAGCAGGCAAAATAGGGTGTGCTAGCGCAACTGGTGCTGCTCAATGTAGGCTTGCAGAGCCTCTCTTGAGTAGATGCCAGCCTGTTTCAGGTCCTTGACCGAGGAAAGCCCCATCTTCGTCAGATTGTTCCTGACCGCCTCCATCAGCTGTTCGCGATGATGGAGGCGCTCCTGTTCCGAATGGGTGGCCGGATCCAGATCCAGCAGGGCAGGATCGCTGATTTCGGGCAAAAGCCCGATCTGATAATAATCCATCAAATACCAGAACGATAGCTTCGTCAGCCCCTCGATCGCTGGCTCGTCATCGTCAGCTGCTTCGATCGAGCTTGGCAGGGAGGGGCTGCCATAGACAGCTTCCAGATTTTCATCCAACCTGGCGTAAAGCCCTTGGGCTTCTCCAAAGGGGGTTTTTGGCTTTCCGATAGTGGCGATCAGTTTCTGGCACCATTCTTTGGCATGGCTGAGCTTGTCGATCAGATCTGGGCGATTCGAATTCCATGCAAGCGCAAGCACTTTACTGATCATCTGAATAGTGGACTCATGCCAGGTTGCCAGCTCCTTCAACTGTCGTTTTAACAAAACAGGATCTTTGACCTGGGAGCCGATCGGAAGAAGAGAGATGTCGACCGAGACTTGATCCAGCCGGTCGACGACCTGGGGAAGCTGGTGAGTGACTTCGTGGGTGACAAGGGTCAGCTGATGTTGAACGGGCTCGGTAACAGCCTCTAGCTTGAGAACCTCCAGTTGATGCGGGGAAGCGGCCAGAAGGAGCTGGGCAAAAAGCCCATGGGGCATCCCGACGAGAAGAGGGGAGAGCTTCCAGTGGAATTGAGGGTCGCCCTCGGCAGCATAGTCGAGCAGGGCGTAAATCTGCGCCAGCGTCAGATTTCTACCTGCAGCTTCGAGCTGAGGGGGGGACAAATGGACAACATGTGCTGTCAGTTCCTCTGGAGTCCACTGCAGCATCATCTGGGCAATCT
>JAJFUZ010000392.1 GCA_021372155.1 Parachlamydia sp.
TGCTGAAATATCTGACGCCTGATGAGCGGGCGGTCTCCATCAAATTGCTTGGGTATCCAGAAAATAGTGTCGGCCGTTTGATGACCCCCGACTACATCGCTATCAAGTTGGATTGGACTGTCAGCCGGGTCCTCGATCATATCCGAACGAAGGGGCGCGATAGCGAAACGATCAACGTGATTTATGCGGTGGACGACAGGGGAGTTCTCGTCGACGATTTCCGCATCCGGGAATTTCTTTTTGCCTCCCTGAATACGACTGTCCGCGAGCTGGCCGATAATCAATTTGTGGCCTTAAACGTCGATGACGATGAGGAAAAAGCGATCAATGTCTTCAGAAAATATGACAGGATAGCTCTTCCTGTCGTCGATTCCAAGGGGATTTTGCTCGGGATCGTCACAGCGGATGATATTATCCAGAAAGCGGTAGAAGAGGATACGGAAGATATTCAGAAAATCGGGGGTGTGCAGGCTTTGAAAGAGCCCTATATGGAAATTCCTTTTTTCAGCCTGATGAGAAAAAGGCTGGGATGGCTTGTGATCCTGTTCCTGGGGGAATTGTTGACCGCTTCAGCCCTCGGATACTTCGAAGAGGAAATATCCAAGGCTGTCGTCCTGGCCCTTTTCCTGCCTTTGATCATCTCAAGTGGCGGAAATGCGGGTTCGCAGGCATCCACGCTGATCATCAGAGCGATGGCCCTCGGTGAAGTCACTCTAAAGGATTGGTGGAAAATCATGAGACGGGAGATCTTTTCAGGAATATTCTTAGGAATAGCCCTTGGCGCGATCGGTTTTTTCAGAATCAGCCTCTGGAGTCTCTTTTCTGACATGTATGGAGTCCACTGGCTGCTGGTGGCATGCACAGTTTTCCTGGCACTGATCGGAGTTGTCTTATGGGGAACATTAAGCGGTTCGATGCTTCCTCTGGTTCTCAAGCGGATGGGGTTCGATCCGGCAGCCTCATCGGCCCCTTTCGTCGCCACGATGGTGGATGTGACAGGGCTGATTATCTACTTCAGCATCGCCATGGTCGTTTTGCATGGAACATTGTTATAATGAGCTCGTTGCAAAACTCGATTTGGAGGCCAAATCATCGAATTTGTTCCCCAAAGCGAGTTTTGCAACGAGCTCTAAAATGCAAAAGCGCGGTTTTTAGGCCGCGCTCTCGCAAGAGACTGATCTACTCTATTACTGCTGAACAGGTGTTTGTGCAGGTGCTGCTTGTGCAGGAGCACGGCCCTGATCATAAACACGTCCTTGTCCTTGATTATAAGATCCACCCTGGTAGTTACCACCTTGGTTGTTGTCACCTTGGTAAGATGCACCTTGGTAAGACCCGGCTGAGCAGGAGCCACTTGCGCAGCTGTTATCTGTCCCGCAAGTTGGGGCGCAAGGAGTTGGGCAGCAGACATGCTTGTAGTAGTATCTAGGTACCCACTGGCATTTCTTGTCGCAAACCCATTTTTTGCAGTTTCTGCACTCTTCTGTGCAATAGTATTGTGGGACATAGCGTGTGCAAGTTTCGCAATAGTATTGCGGAACATATCTGCAGCGCTGTACTTCATAGCACTGTGGGACATAGCGGCAATGTCTGCATGTGTAGGTCTGAGGGCAGTCTACACAGCGCCAGCAGTTATAGTAGCATGGCTCATAATGGCAATAACGGCACCAGCAATCTGTCTGTGCATCAGCAGGCTGGCAGCAATTTGTATCTTGCTGGCTGCAGCTGCTATCGGCAGACTGATAGGATGCATCATCTGCATAGGAGACTTGGGTCATGAGTAGACCACAAAGTATTGCTCCCAGCTGGAAAAACCTTTTCATAGAGACTCCTTTCTAACAGTTCAAGATCTGTTTACCGGTCAGACATCATTATCTGACCTACAAGCTCTCCAGATGTTGCCTAAAACAGCTTCTGGCGAACTTGGTACCCTGAATCACTCTATGCAACTTTCCGGGATTTTCTGACAAAATATTTTTTAAAAATATTTTTTTAGGAGAGAAAAAGCATTTCCTGCTCGTTCGATGGTAAATAATTATTTTAATTATCACTAACATAACTTTTTCATGTTGCATTAAAAATTAAAATAACCCAGCATGTCTGACTATTAAACAAAGGTTTTATTATGGGTATACGAAATCTGGATCCGGCCAGGGCCCTTGGCCAGCTGGTGAATAAAATGGAAAATGTCAATCGGAAGCCGTGCAGGAATATGTCTGAAAGGGTTTCAAAAAAGTCCATACAGATATGTCTCAACGTTTCTGCCGTGGTGTTGGGGATAACCACAGTTGCCAAAGATATTATTGTGCTTGCTGGGATCATCCTCATAACTCCAGTCAAACTGGAGATCATGATCGTGCGAATCATCTTTCCTGATGCTCTTAAGGCTTTTCACAAAAAGCTCGACACCATTCCATCTCCTGTCGATCAGATGGCTCACATCCTTGTCGATGTTCTGAGCGTCGCTGCATCGACAGCAGGGGTCGCCCTGTGTCTGTTCAAGGGATCGCAGCTGAATGTCGCGATGCAAAAAGGTCTGTATAACGTGCCTTTGCCACAGCAAAAACTACCAGCAGGCAGGCCAAGGCCACCGCTTGTACCGGTGGCTGTTGTTCAGCCGGCTCTTGCACAGCCGGTTATGGTTGTTGCAGCACTTCCAGCAGCTTTTCCGCCAGTTCGCATTCCAGTTCTTCCCACGCCGGTACTGGCCCAACAGCCTATAGTTATTGCAGCGCCTTCAGCAGCTTTACAGCCAGTTCACATTCCTGTTCTTCCCGCGCCGGTAGTGGTCCAACAGCCCATAGTTGTTGCAGCGTCTGCAGCAGCTTTACCGCAAGCTCGTCCGCCAGCTGCTCCGCAGGCTGTTCCACAATCAGTCACATCTGTAGCAATGCCTCAAGCAGCTTTACAGCCTGTTCGCATTCCAGTTCTTCCCGCGCCGGCTGCACCCCAACCAGCCATAGTTGTTACTGCCCCTCCAGCAGCTTTACCGTCCTCAACGTCGGGTCCGAAACCCCCTCCAATGCCGCCTCGATTGAATGCTGGTCCAAATCCTACCCCAGCATTAAAGCAGCCTCCGGCTTTTCCAAAGCCCTCGGCAAACGCAATGCCAAAAATAGCTGCTCCTCCTGTTCCTCTTAAGCCTGCGTCTGTTCCTGCTCCTTCGGCTCAGGCAGAAGCATCTGCACTAATGCCACCACCGCCTCCTCGCCGTACCGCTTCAGTTGGATCACTTGACAATGTTGTGCCGAATGTAGTTGAGCAGAAACCTTCAATGGCGGTGCCGCTTCCCCCTCCGCCACCTCCAAGGGTTGAAAGCAGCGCTGGATCAGAAGGACAATTTCCTGTGAGTTCGCAGGCACTTCTGCAAGCAATCAGAGAAAAGGGCTCCAAAAATAAATCCTATGTTTCGCCTAGCGCTAAGAAAAAGATCATAAGGACACCCACTTCCGCGCGTTCAAAATTCCTTGCACAGCGACGAAGGGCAATAGAAGAATCACCCACGTCCGATGAGTCAACAAGCCCATTTACCCCAGAGAAAGAGAACAAAACCAATAACGCAAAGTCCAATTATCCTGTGATTTCTCCGATTAGAAGTCCAAGACCTGTTGGAAGGACTTTCAAGTCAGCCAAAATACTGACTTTCGATGAGGCTCCAAATTCTGAGAAGCCCCCAAGAAAGTTTTCGGCAGCAGATTTGGGAAGTCAGAAGACACAATTGCGAAAAAAGAATAATCCAGGCGAAACACCCAGGAAGCGCACGCTGAAAGGGTTCCATCAGAAAAATTCGTTGACCCGATTTTTTAACGTTAAGCCTGGCCCTAGTAACGAAGCGTCTCTTGATGAAAGCCCAACTCCCTGAATCTCATGGACGGCCAGCTGGCTGTTGATATATGAGTAGTTAGAGACCCGGCCATTCAGGGCTGGGTCTCTTTCGGAGGAGGAATGAACGGGGTACGTCCAGTTTGGCATCCAGGGGGATTTGTCGGGCTGCTGTTTGCTGTGGTGGCGATTTTTCTGGTCATTCCGCTATTGCTGCAGAGCTTTTCTGCCCATCTCGCCCTGCAGACCGGTTTTACGGTGCTGATGGCATCGACTCTCTATACAATTGTCAATCGCAAGGTGATCTGGACGCTTGTATTTACCTTGATGATTCCCTTCATTGTTTTCGATGCTCTGAGCATCCTCTATAATTCGCTGTTTCTGATGGTTGTCGCATATGGGTTCTATTGCATCTTTTTGCTTATTGCCATCATCTATCTGTTCAAGATGATGCTGGAAGGCAAAATCATCGATACCAACCTGATCTTTGGTGCTTTAACGCTTTATCTGCTTGCAGGCATCCTGTGGGCAAAGCTATATTTTCTTTCAGATTGCATTTTTCCTGGCGGTTTTCATGGCATCGCACATGTCGATGTGAAAAACGATGGTCTTGGTGCTGGCTATGAGAATCAATTTAATTTGATGTACTACAGCTTTACCACTCTTGCGACCCTTGGGTTGGGCGATATCGTCCCCATTCGACACTTGGCCAAAACATTGACCATCCTTGAAGCTATTTATGGACAGTTATTTGTCGCCACGGTCATCGCCAAGGTTGTGAGCGTTTGGAAAAAAAATACTGATTGACAATGGGAACCTTCTCTGCCAAGAGAAGGACATGACTTACAATAGGGAAGTCTGGGGAAAATACAGCGCCTGGCACCCCCAGCAGGTCATTTATCCATCGGATCTTGAGCAGCTTCAGGAAGCCGTCCGCAGCGCAGGTTCGAACATGCGCGCTGCTGGGTCCCTGCATTCCATGAATGACATCTGCGCCACACCTGGAATCCAGATTCATACCGATGAGCTCAACCAACTGCTTGAACTAAAGAGTGAAAAGGTCAAGGTGCAGGGAGGGATTAAAATCTGGGATCTGCAGGAACAGTTGCGTTTAAACGGGCTTACGCTGCCCAACCAGGGTTATATCAGAGAGCAGAGCATCGCAGGGGCCACTGCGACGGCGACGCATGGTTCATCGCTTGCGACGGGGACGCTCAGCAGTTTTATCGAAGAGATTGAGCTGGTGGAGGTTTCAGGCATTCTTAGGAGACTGTCGCCGCAGAATGACGCGCATCTCTTTTCCGCAGCAGTAGTCAGCCTGGGATGTTTGGGTGTCATCTATTCCCTCACGCTGCGCTGCATTCCAGACCGGAATCTGCATCTGACAAAGGCGAAAGGCCGATTGGTGCCTACACTTGAGCAACTTCCCGCTCTCCTGACGGAGAACGACTATTTTCAATTCATGATCAGCCCCTACGATGATACTGTCATGACCTTTGGTTATCGGAGGACTGAGGAAGCCTGTCGAAAAGAATGGGGGTATCGAGCCCGCAGGCTCATAGTCAAGGCTCTGGCAGTGTCAGCAATGGATCTTTTTTATATCCCAGCCTGGTTTGCGCCTCAGCTCTTTAGAATCCTGGCAACGGTTTCTCCCATTGATTGCATTGGTCCAGGGGAGATTCTCTCTCCTGCAGATGAGGGGCACTACGTGGAGCAGGAGATTGCCGTCCCTCTGGACAAGTTAGAAGAGGCGCTCGCTGTGACGCGCGGAATCGTCGACCACTACAGCTCCAGGAGTGTGCGCCCTCTGATTCTGCAGCTCATCCGGTTTGCCAAAAAGGATCTCTATGGCTACCTGAGCCCAGCACTGGATCGGGATACAGCCTATATCAGCCATATTTCCATCGCAAAGGAAGGTTACATGGAATTGTTCAAGGATGTCGAAATGGCCCTTTATGCATTTGAAGGCCGCCCTCATTGGGGCAAGGTGCATTTTCTGACGAAAGAGCGCGCCATGCAGCTCTACGGGAACAACTATACTCTTTTCAGAGAGGCGCGTCAGCAGCTTGATCCGAGCGGTCGCTTTTCCAATGCTTACACGGATAGAATATTTAGGAGCTAGTTGCGAAATTCCATTTGGAGGCAATTTCGCGCTTTGGCAACTGGATTCGCATTCTTCGCAAGTTGCCTACTTTATTCAAGTATGCCAACTTGCGAAGAATTTTTTGCAGTTCGGGATCGTCTTGGGCGAAGAGGACGCGGAAGCCGTGCGGGGGCAGCGTGAAGGTGCGGTTTTTTTGCGGATGAAGCACCTGATATTGTATTGATCAATTCTTGCAAGCCTCCCTTTAAATGCCCTGCCAATGCTTGGAGTTCATCAGCAAGGGAAGGATCTTGGCTCGGAACATTTTTCCCTGGGGGTAGAAGCGACTCTTGCTGAATGGAGTTTTGCAAAAGGCTCTAGTCATTGATTAAACTTTCAATAGCCCTTCTGACGACTTCGCCGATTTTATTGCCTATAAGATTCAGCTTCGTTAATTGCTTAAGGCCTTCAGCAATGGCCTTGGCCCCTTCATCGCCGATGCTATTGCTTGAAAGATCTAGCTGCGTTAATTGCTTAAGGCCTTCTGCAATGGCCTTGGCCCCTTCATCGCCGATGCTATTGGCTGAAAGATCTAGCTGCGTTAATTGATTAAGGCCTTCTGTAATGGCCTTGGCTCCTTCATCGCCGATGTTATTGTGTGAAAGATACAGATGCGTTAATTGCTTAAGACCTTCTGCAATGGCCTTGGCCCCTTCATAGCCGATTTTATTGTGTGAAAGATACAGCTGTGTTAATTGCTTAAGGCCTTCTGCAATGGCCTTGGCCCCTTCATCGCCGATGGGATTGTATGAAAGATCTAGATGCGTTAATTGCTTAAGGCCTTCTGCAATGGCCTTGGCCCCTTTAGCGCCGATGCAATTGTTTATAAGATCTAGCTGTGTTAATTGCTTAAGGCCTTCTGCAATCGCCTTGGCCCCTTCATCGCCGATATTTTTGCTTGAAAGTTTCAGCTGCGTTAATTGCTTAAGGCCTTCAGCAATGGCCTTGGCCCCTTCATCGCCGATGTTTTTGCC